>CANGPL010000004.1 GCA_947455725.1 Hyphomicrobiales bacterium
GCATGTCACGCGCCGCGCGGGCGATATCGAGCGCTTTGCCGCAATTGTTGCGTTTGACGATGGAGATCATTTCAGGCGCGAACTTGTCTTCATCCATCAAGCGACCAACACGCAACGAGCCTTGCAGACCGAGCGAAATTTCCGTCATCGCATCGGCCAGTTTTTTCTGGATCAATTGGGTTTGTGCCAAAGGCTTGCCGAATTGCACGCGGTCGAGCGTGTATTGCCGAGCACGATGGAAACAATCTTCTGCCGCACCCATCACGCCCCATGAAATGCCATAGCGTGCGCGGTTCAGGCAGCCGAATGGGCCTTTGAGACCCGAGACATTCGGTAGCAAATGATCTTCGGATACGACGACACCGTCCATGACGATTTCACCGGTGATCGAAGCACGCAGTGAGAGCTTGCCTTCGATCTTTGGTGCGCTCAAACCCTTCATGCCCTTCTCTAGCACGAAGCCGCGAATCTCATTGTCGTGTGCAGCGGACTTCGCCCAAACAACAAAGACATCGGCGATAGGTGAATTCGAAATCCACATTTTCGCGCCGGTGATTTTGTAGCCATCAGCCACTTTTTCGACGCGGGTTTTCATGCCCGCGGGATCAGAGCCTGCGTCCGGCTCGGTGAGGCCAAAGCAACCAACCCATTCACCGGACGCGAGCTTCGGCAAATATTTCTTGCGTTGGGCTTCCGAGCCATAGGCATAGATCGGATACATCACGAGTGAGGATTGCACGCTCATCATCGAGCGATAGCCTGAATCAACGCGCTCCACTTCGCGCGCGACAAGACCGTAAGAGACATAGCCTGCATTCGCACAGCCATAGTCTTCTGGCAGCGTCACACCGAGCAAACCTAAAGCGCCCATTTCATTGAAAATCTCGCGCTCGGTTTTTTCTTCCGCATAGGCTTTGACGATACGCGGAAGAAGTTTCTCCTGCGCGTAATCACGTGCGGTGTCGCGGATCATGCGCTCGTCTTCGATCAATTGATCGTTGAGCAGAAAGGGATCTTCCCATTGGAATTTTTGAATGCTGTGTTTCGCGCTCATGATGCGGTATCCTTAACCAATATCGAAGCTCACGCCCTGGGCGAGCGGAAGCGTTGTGCCATAATTGATCGTATTGGTGGCGCGGCGCATATAGGCTTTCCACGCGTCGGAACCCGCTTCGCGGCCGCCACCTGTTTCCTTCTCGCCGCCGAAGGCGCCACCGATCTCTGCACCCGATGGGCCGATATTGACATTAGCGATGCCACAATCGGACCCTTCATCCGAGACGAAAAGTTCAGCCTCGCGCATATCAAGCGTGAAGAGCGAGGATGAGAGGCCTGCGCCCACCGCATTCTGCATCGCGACTGCTTCGGCAAATGTTTTATATTTCATCACATAGAGGATAGGCGCGAAGGTTTCGCGCGTTACTGGATCAATATGCGCGGGCATTTCAACGAGAGCAGGTGCTTCGTAATAGGCCTCCGCATGACCACCAACGGACACACGTGCACCGCCGGTGATGGTGCCGCCTGCGGCTTTGGCTTCATGCAAGGCTTTTTCCATGCCATCGAAGGCAGCTTTGTCAATCAGAGGGCCGACCAACACGCCCGCTTCGCGCGGATCACCGACTTTGACGCTTTGATAGACCGAGCGCAATTTCGCAACAAAGCCATCATAGATGCTTTCATGCACAATCAAGCGACGCAAGGTCGTGCAGCGTTGTCCTGCTGTTCCCATCGCAGCAAAGGCGATGCCGCGGAGTGCCAAATCGAGATCGGCGGAGGGCGCGACGATGGCCGCATTGTTGCCGCCGAGCTCAAGAATGGCACGAGCAAAACGGGCGGCCAATTTTGGGCCGACCTGACGACCCATTGCGGTGGAACCGGTGGCCGAGACCACCGGCACACGATGATCGGAGACCAGCGCATCGCCGACGTCACGACCACCCACAAGCACTTCCAATAAGCCATCCGGCACGCCACCGAAGCGATCCGCGGCGCGCTTTAAAATTGCCTGTGTGGCAAGCGCGGTGAGCACGGATTTTTCAGATGGCTTCCACACCACGCTGTCGCCGCACACAAAGGCAAGTGCCGCATTCCATGACCAAACCGCAACGGGGAAGTTAAAGGCCGAAATCACGCCGCAGACGCCAAGTGGGTGCCATGTTTCCATCATGCGATGGGAGGGGCGTTCGGTGGCAATCGTGAGACCAAACAGCTGACGCGAGAGACCGACCGCATAATCGCAAATATCGATCATTTCTTGGACTTCGCCCAAGCCCTCGGATGTTACTTTGCCGACTTCGAGCGTTACCAAGCGACCAAGATCGTCTTTCGCAGCGCGTAATTCTTCACCAAGCAAACGTACCAATTCGCCGCGACGGGGGGCTGGAACCTTGCGCCATTCTTTGAAAGCGGCATCCGCCCGGCCAATCGCGGCCGCGGCGTCGGCTGCCGAATGGGACGCTAATTCTGCAATCAATTCGCCCGTAATCGGCGACCGAGCGGGTAGACCGCCTTTTTTAAAGGCTGATTGCGGAACACCCAGACGGGTTAAAATGGCCAGCGCTTCGGCGCTTACGGACTGCGTCATACCTTCAATACTCCAATTTTAGACCGATTTTGCCGATCGGGCATGTGTTCAGACCATACACCGCAAACTTGCGCAATATCCAGTTCGTCACAGGTGCCTTGAACTATTTAATAGGCAAGTTAAGCGGATCGACGCGGGAAATGGCCGATTTCCATGTTCATGGACTTAAGGAGGACCAAAAAAGCATCTGAATGGAGAAAGTCGAATTCAAGGTCCCGCGCCGTCGTGACCGGATCAAGCGCTGCCAATGTTTCGTCGCTATGGCCGGGATGACACATGATAAGGTGTCGCTCACCGGAGACGAGTAGATAACGACGAAAATCTCCGGCAAAATCCCCCTTTGGATCGAAATCGCTTACGCCTGAAAAGCTGGTATTAACCGAAAACCCGCGCTTTTTAGCAGAAAGCGCAAATCCTTGGGCTAAAAACGCGATAAAAAGCGATTTTCCGACCGAAACGCCCCGGGCGATAATCGCGCCTAAATGATCCGACGGATTTCGAAGCCATGGCCGCCAACCCGGTCTGTAGCTTTGGATGGCATCGAACAGAGCAGACCGAATCGTTGGCAGGATATGGACATGCTGGTGACCATCGATAAAATCTGGCAATCGGCCTGTTTGGGCCTCGAATTCGGCAATTTGGCGGGTAATTTCGGCCTTGATTTCCAGTTTTGACAGGCGGCCTGATAGCGATTTCTTCAAAATTTGGCCAAGATTTGGGAGTTTTCCGTCTGGCGCAAGATGCGGCATGGGCCCAAGCGCGCTGCCTAGCGTCAAAGTCAGGTGAAGCCCAAGCTCGGCCCGACCATGATAGGGCGCAAGGTGTTTTGCGAGGGCGGGCCAGCCGCTTTGATTGGTCATGCACCCGGTGCCCGAGAGCCGCCCTGCCGCCAAAAGCGTCAGAATCGCGCGGCTCACCCCCTCGGTTAAGCCGTAGTCATCGGCAATCAGGATGAAAGGAACGGGTGGCATGATCGGAAAAGCACCTGTATGAGTCGAGAAAATCACTGAGATTACGGCGCTGGCTTTGGCCAGACCGTCACCAGGGAAACATGTCGTGCCGTTATTAACACAGAGTTCTATGAGCGAAATCGAAAATCCCTGCGAATTATCGCTGGTCATTCCCGCTTATAATGAGGGAAGCAATCTCGGCCCGCTGATTGATCGGGTTATCCCCGTACTCAATGGCGTGTCAGATGATTGGGAACTGATTTTCGTCGATGATGGATCCTCCGACGATACGTTGGCTTGGATTATGGCCGCCCATCAGAAGGATGCGCGGGTGCGCGGCGTTTCGTTTAGTCGAAATTTTGGCAAGGAAATCGCCATTGCCGCAGGCCTTGATGTCGCTCGCGGTGACGCGGTGGTGATCATGGATGCTGATTTGCAGCATCCGCCGGAAATGATCATCCGTTTCATGGAATTATGGCACGAAGGCTATGAGGTAATTTATGGCCAACGGGTTGATCGCCATACGGATAGTTTGGCCCGCCGCCTGTTTACTTATGTCTTCTACCATGCCTTCGCGGCCTTTGGCGAAACGCCGTTGCCGGATGGAGCGGGTGATTTTCGGCTTTTAGACCGTAACGCGGTCAATGCGCTTCGCTCTATGGGCGAGCGGGCGCGATTCTCGAAGGGACTTTATGCGTGGATTGGTTTTAAAGCCATCGGCGTGCCTTTTGATGTGGCGGATCGGGCGCAGGGTTCCTCGAAATTCAGCATCAGGCGCCTGTTAAGCTTTGCGCTTGACGGGATCACATCGTTTTCAACGGTGCCTTTGCGGCTCTGGACCTATATCGGCGCTTTAGTATCAGGCTTAGCCCTACTGATGGCGTTGCAAGTGGTGGTGAGCACCTTGGTTTATGGTTCGGATGTGCCGGGCTATGCGACCTTATTGGTGTCGATCACGTTTTTTGCCGGCATTCAGTTACTCTCGCTCGGGATTATTGGCGAATATATTGGCCGGATCTTTGCCGAGGTAAAACGTCGCCCGCTTTACATTATCGGTCAAACCGTCGGCTTTGAGGCGTCAAAAGCAAAGAAAGCCACTCCCCGAAAAACCAAATCGGCAAGCAAGGCCTGATGTTTCGAAAATTTGCTTCCGTTAGCGGTTTTACGCTTCTGTCGCGATTGACGGGCTTTCTGCGCGATGTAGCGATTGCGTCGATGCTGGGATCAGGGCTCGCCGCTGACGCCTATTTCGTGGCGCAACGCCTGCCCAATCATTTCCGCGCTATTTTTGGCGAGGGTGCGTTTAACTCCGCCTTCGTCCCATCCTATGCTCGCGAAATCGGCGAGGCTGGCGATCCCGCCGCGGTCTTATTTTCGGGCCGTATCCTCACTCTATTAACCGCCGTGTTGGTGCCCCTATGCGCCCTCGCCATGTGGCAAATGCCGCTCGTGATTGATCTACTGGCACCCGGATTTGCAGCGGACCCTGAAAAATACGCGCTCGCTATAACCCTCACGCGGATTACATTTCCCTATCTGTTGCTGGTATCCATCGTCACGTTACTGTCCGGCGTTTTAAACGCGCATAGTCGCTTTGCGATTGCGGCTGGCGCGCCCGTGCTCCTCAATCTAGCGATTTTGGTCGCCCTTTATGTGGCCTTTTTATTCCCCTCCGCCGCGCATGCTGCCGCTTGGGCGATTACGATTTCTGGCGTCTTGCAAGTAGTGTTCGTTGGCTATGACGCACACAAAAATAAACTCTTGCCGCGCTTTGAATGGCCAACGCTCACACCGGCCATGGGCCGATTTTTTCGAGCGCTCGGACCAGCGGTTATTGGCTCCGCTGGCGTTCAAATCGCGATTTTTGCGGATACGATTATCGCGTCATTACTGCCGACAGGTGCGGTATCAGCAATTTCTTACGCAGACCGATTATATCAACTGCCCGTAGGCTTAATTGGTATTGCAGCAGGTACCGTTCTTCTGCCGGAAATGAGCAAGCATCTTGCTAATCATGCGCATGACAAAGCCCACTCGGCGCAGAGCCGATCGATTGCGCTTTCTTTGATGCTGACGGCTCCTTTTCTTGTCGCGTTTTTAATGATCCCGCGTGAAATTATGCAAGGTGTTTTTATGCGCGGTCATTTTACGATGGCTGACGCTGATGCCTCCGCCGCTGTTCTCTCCGCCTACGCGGTTGGCATTATGCCAATTGTGATGATCCGCTCCTTTGTCTCGAGCTTTCATTCCCGTCAGGATACGCTGACGCCTTTGATTGCCGCCTTTTTAGGAATTGGCGTGAATGTTGCGCTTAAATTGGCTTTGTATCAAAGCTATGGCGCCCCCGGATTGTCCTTTGCTACAGCCATCGGCGCATGGATTAATGGTGGTATTCTCGTCTTTCTTGCGGTCAGAAAAGGCTGGATGGTTTTTAATCAAGGCTTTTTACGTGTGTTTTCGGCAGTTGTTTTCGCTGCGCTCATTTTAGCGGTAGCGACACCGTTTCTAAAAGAGCCTGCGCTTATGCTAACGATCCATTTTGGTGCCTTCGCGCCGGTGTTTTTTGTTATAGTCCTTGGATTAGCGGGCGGCGCGCTTTATGCCATCACCTTGTATGCCGGTTTAAAAGTAAGCCGCGCGGCATTTTGATCTACATCATCGCGCGAAGAACGAGACCGTGATTGCCTCTTAAGGCCCGCTAAATGACCGGGTTTAAAAAGAGGAGCATGCTTCATGGAAACCAATATTGGACCACTCGACCGTGCTGCTCGTGTGATCATCGGTCTTGTACTGATTGCTTTCGCACTACCCTATGGATTTCCAGAGACAGGCTGGAATTGGGTGGGTTGGATTGGCATTATACCGCTTGTGACAGCCTTTGTCGGATTTTGCCCACTCTACAGAATGATTGGCCTGTCAACGACGCAGCATCCCCATCCGCAGTAATAAAAAAGGCCGGACGAACACGTGTGTTCATCCGGCCTTGATTGCTGTTTTAACGGATCAAAACGTCTTATTACCGCGAACCAAAACGTAATAGGCGTAAAGCGACGTCGTGCCGCAAATATAAAGGCGGTTCCGAGCTGGGCCGCCGAAGCACACATTGGCCACCACTTCGGGCACATGAACCTTCGCAATCAGCGTACCATCCGGATCATAGACGTGAACGCCATCGCCCGCCGATGTCCAAATCCGGCCATCTTCATCGATGCGGAAGCCGTCGAAGAGACCATGGGTGCAGGTTGCAAAGAGACGGCCATTTTTAAGTGTGTCGCCATCGACATCAAACACGCGGATATGACGCGGGCCATTTTCCATATGGGTGGCACCCGTATCGGCGATATAGAGCTTCTTCTCATCGGGCGAAAAGGCAAGGCCATTCGGACGGACAAAATCATCGGCGACGCGTGTGATTTTTCCTGATTTGCCATCGATGCGGTAGACATGGCAGCCGCCAATCTCGCTCACCGACCGATGACCTTCATAGTCCCAGTCGATGCCATAAGCAGGATCGGTGAACCAGATCGACTCGTCCGATTTGACCACAAGATCATTCGGCGAATTAAAGCGTTTGCCTTCAAATGTTTCGGCCAAGGCCGTCACCGTGCCATCAAATTCGGTGCGGGAAACGCGGCGGCCGCCATGCTCGCAGCTGACCAATCGACCCTGACGATCTACCGTGTGGCCATTGGTGTAGTTTGACGGTGAGCGGAAGACAGAAACGCTGCCGTCGGTCTCGTCATAGCGCATCATCCGGTTATTCGGGATGTCGGACCAGACCAGATAGCGCCCAGCGGGGAAATAGGCCGGCCCCTCGGCCCAGCGGCAACCGCCGACATAAAGCCGATCAAGCTTGGCCGTGCCATTAAACAGGCCTGCACCGCGAGGGTCCAAAACCTCAAATGGGGTTGGCAAAATATCGTCATAGGGTTTGCTCATTCATTCCTCCCGAGCTTTGCATTTTTATGGGGATGAGTTTTGCCTGTTGGCGGCGTTTGGCGCAAGACTAAACGCTTGCGGTTAAACCACCATCAACCATGAGAATATGGCCGTTGACAAAATTCGAGGCCTGTGACGACAGGAAGATTGCCGCTCCGACGAGCTCTTCAACATCCCCCCAACGGCCAGCGGGCGTGCGTTTGCACAGCCAATCCGAAAATTCGGGATTTTCAACGAGCGCCTTGTTGAGCTCGGTCACAAAATAGCCCGGCGCGATCGCATTGACCTGAATATTGTGCTTTGCCCACTCAGTGGCGAGCCCTTTAGTCATCATTTTCACGGCGCCTTTGGTTGCCGTGTAGGGCACAATTGTCGGGCGACCCAATTCGCTTTGAACCGAGCCAATATTGATGATTTTGCCGCGCTTCCGCTCAATCATCCGTCGACCCACGGAGCGGGCGGCAAAAAAAGTGCTCTCGACATTGGTGCGGAAAAGATCCCGCCAATGCTCGTCTTCAAAGGTCTCAGCCGGCCCACGATGCTGCTTGCCGGCATTGTTGATGAGAATATCAATCGGCCCCGTCTTGGCCTCGATCTCGGCGACAGCCGCCTCGACGGCAGCGGAATCGGTAACATCAAAGGCGCTTTCGGATATTGTAAGGCCCTCGGAGCGAAGTGCGGCGGCGGCTTTGGCGAGTTTGGCGCCATCTCGACCATTGAGCACGATATGCGCACCGGCGCGCGCCATTCCGGCCGCCATTGCAAGGCCAATGCCTTGGCTTGAGCCGGTTACAAGGGCGATGCGGCCGGTAAGGTCGAATAGGGATAGGGACATGATCGGGTGATTTCCAAACGTGGATAGTTAAACGACGGGCTGCACTTTCACCTTAATGCTTAAACGATGCAAGGGTCCGACCGATGCCAATTCTGCCGATCCCTGAAACAAGTTGAAATATAGCCATAGAATGGCTATAAAAAGCCATGGCAGCTTTTAGCGTAGCGGAAACGCGCAATCATTTATCGGAAGTAATCGACCGCGCGCTTGCGGGCGAGGAAGTTATCGTCACCCGGCATGGCCAGCCGGTGGTGGAGATTAAGCCGTTACAAAGGCCACTGAAACAGATGACTCAAGACGGTATTGAATGGCTAAAGAGCCATCGTGTAGGCAGTATGATGCCCTCTTTAGACGCTGCAGAACTGGTCAGCCAATTACGGGATGAAAATGAGCGTCACTGAGGTTTACCTTGATGCTAATGTTATCATCGGACTCCTTACAGTTGACCCCTTATCTGCCCTCGCTCAAACGGTTTTGTCGATCGATCCTTTATTGGTGTTTGTGAGCGATTTGGCCTTGGCCGAATGCGCGTCGGTTCTTGCGCGACGCGTTCGAATGTCGGAATTGACGAAAGAAGAAGCCCAACAAGCGTTTATTAAACTGGATGAATGGACGGTGCAGTTTACCAATCTTATTGCGATTAAGCCGAGTGACATCGCAGACGCAGCCCGTTTTATTCGTCGCCTTGACTTAAACCTGCGTCTACAGGACGCAATCCATATCGCAGCAGCCATGCGGATTGGAACGACACTCGCGACCTTTGATGTTAAAATGGCAGAAAGCGCAATCGCGTTAGGCTGCCCTGTCTTAGAAATTAGATAAAATCATCATGCCAGATATTGACGCCATTGTGATTGGAGCGGGGGTCGTAGGCCTTGCCACGGCAAGCGCTATAGCGCGGTCCGGACGCTCCGTCATTGTTCTTGAAGCCGCTGAAGGCATTGGCACGGAAACCTCGTCGCGTAATTCGGAAGTGATTCATGCCGGGATCTATTATCCGGAAGGCAGCCTTAAAGCGAAACTCTGCGTCGAGGGACGTCACGCGCTTTATGCCTGGTGTGATCGCTACAATGTCCCCTATCGTCGCTGTGGCAAACTGATCGTGGCGTCTGATGAGGCTGAACTTCAAGCCATTACCGCGCTTGAAAAAAAGGGCAAGGCCAATGGTGTTGACGATCTTGTCCTGATTTCGGGCGAAGAAGCTAAGCGGCTTGAACCAGCGCTCTCGACCATTGGCGCGCTGCTCTCGCCCTCAACCGGCATTTTAGACAGCCATGCTTTCATGCTCTCCTTGCAAGGCGATGCAGAAGCCAATGGGGCGGCTTTTGCGTTTCATACGCCCTTTTTGAAGGCGGAAGTGGGTGGCAATGCCATTTATGTTGAGGCTGGCGGCGCTGATCCTGTTCGGCTTTCGACCTCGATCTTGATCAATGCCAGCGGCTTGCACGCCTCGCGCGCGGCTGAGGCGATGGACGGGCTGCCCGCCGAACATGTTCCAGTGACGCTTTATGCCAAGGGCAATTATTTTTCATTGCGAGGGCGCGCTCCCTTCTCGCATCTGATTTATCCCGCGCCGCATACGCATGGGCTCGGCGTGCATTTGACGCTTGATCTTGGCGGGCAGGCGCGCTTTGGACCCGACGTCGAATGGGTTGAAACGCTTGACTATGAAGTTGATCCGGCACGGTGCAACGGCTTTGACGAAGCGATCAAACGCTATTGGGCGGGCCTGCCGGAAAATGCGCTGATCGCGGCCTATTCAGGCATTCGGCCCAAAATTTCCGGCCCGCATGATCCTGCACCTGATTTTAGAATTGATGGGCCGGAAGCCCATGGCATTCCGGGCTTGGTGAATTTATTTGGCATTGAAAGTCCGGGGCTAACCTCCTCGCTTGCTATTGCTGATCTCGTTTTGAGCAAGCTTTGAGTAACAGCGATAAGGAGCCGCGCATCATGAAAAAGGTTTCCGAAGCTGAGTTCACTTCTTTTGCGCAGCAAGCCGCTGCGATTATCGGTGCTCACCATGTGCTTTCGGGCGCTGATATGGAGCCGTTCGAAATTGATTTCTGGAAGCAATATGCCGGAAAAGCCGCTTTGGTCGTCAAACCCGGCTCGACGGCTGAAGTATCGGCGCTCGTTGCGCTTGCGGCCCGCTTAGGGATTTCAATTGTTCCGCAAGGGGGCAATACGGGCTTGGTGAATGGCGGCATTCCGGATGGCTCGGGAAGCGAAGTTGTTCTTTCCCTGCAACGGCTAAATGCCATTCGTGCCATTGATGAGGCGGGTGATTATATCACCGTCGAGGCAGGCGTTATTTTGGCCGATGTGCAGAAGGCAGCGGAAGCCGCTGACCGCCTCTTTCCGTTGGCACTTGGTGCGGAAGGCTCGTGCCGCATTGGCGGGAATATTGCGACGAATGCAGGCGGCGTGAATGTTCTGCGCTATGGGATGACGCGCGATCTTGTTCTGGGTCTCGAAGTCGTTTTGCCTGACGGTCAATTGCTCGACCTGTTAAAGCCCCTTCGCAAAGACAATACCGGGTATGATTTGAAGCAGCTTTTCATTGGCGCGGAAGGCACGCTTGGCATTGTCACGGCAGCAACCTTGCGCCTTGTAGCCCCTGCACGAGAGCGCGTGACGCTATGGCTGACGGTTAACCGCACCGAGGATGCGGTTTCCTTGTTCCGCCATCTGCGCGGCGTGTTTGGCGATCTGATCTCATCCTTTGAGCTTGTGAGCTCTTATGGTGTCGAAGCCGCCTGCGCGCACCTTCCCGGCGTGCGACGCCCGGTCGATCAGCCCTACCCTTGGCATCTGCTGATTGAAATCGCGTGGACCTTTACCGATGGCCTTCGTGAACGGGCGGAAGCCGCGATCACAACGCTGTTTGAAGAAGGTCGGGTTTTAGATGGCACAATTGCCGAGAACGAGGCACAACGCCAGATGATGTGGCGTATCCGCGAGGGGCAAAGCGAGGCCACGAGTAAAATCGGTTATGTCGTGCGCAGTGACGTGACGGTTGCCATTGCCGATATTCCGACCCTGGTGACGCGGTGTGAGGCATGGACGCCAGAATACGGCGCGGACGTCGCCCTTCTACCCTTTGGCCATATTGGCGACGGTAATTTGCACATGAATTTCGTGGTGCCGCGCGAAAAAGCCAAAGATCTATCCCCTGTTCTTTTCGAACGCCTATTCGCCGAAGTCGATGCTTTAAAGGGATCCATTAGCGCCGAACATGGTGTTGGACGTGCCAAGCGCGATGCCATCGTCGAACGGAAACCCAAAACAGCGATGAGGCTGATGCGTCAGCTCAAATCAATGATGGATCCGGAGGACATTATGAACCCCGGCGTGGTGGTGAGGGGTGAACCATCCGATCAATAGATCATCCCATAGTGGCAATTTGCTTTTCACATACACTATGCCTAAATGCCTGAAAATCGGGCACTAACTTCTTAAAATCGGATCAATCATCAATGGTTTTGCGGTATCTTCTGAGCACTCTCTTCGCCTTGGTTGGACTTGTCGTAAGTGAAATGGGAACGGCGGATGCTGCCCCACGCACGGACCTCAACATCGGCGTCCGGCTTGAGCCTCCGCATCTTGACCCTACCGCAGGTGCTGCCGCAGCGATTGGTGAAATTGGTTATGCCAATATTTTCGAAGGGCTGACGCGGATTGACCGCTCGGGAAAAGTGCAACCGGCGCTGGCTTCGAGTTGGGATATTTCGGACGATGGCAAGGTTTATACCTTCCATTTACGGACTGGCGTTCAATTTCATGACGGCTCACCTTTCAATGCCTTTATCGTAAAAGCATCGCTCGATCGGGCGCGTGGCCAGGACAGCGTTAATCCTCAAAAAGGATTGTTCGAGCCGATTGAGACGATCAGTATTTCTGATGCCGCAACCTTGGTGGTGGCACTCAAGCGTCCTACCGGCGCTTTTCTATTCAATCTCGGATGGCCGGCAGCGGTTATCGTTGCTCCAACTTCGGCAGAGAATAATAAGATCAATCCGATTGGAACGGGCCCGTTCAAATTTTCAAACTGGATGAAAGGCTCAAGCCTCGAACTCGTTCGCAACGAAGCCTATTGGGGCACTGCCGTAAAACTTGAAAAAGTAATTTTCAAATTTGTTAGCGACCCTTCTGCTGCTTATGCGGGTCTGCTCTCGAATGATATTGATGCGTTTCCCATTTATCCGGCGCCCGAAAATCTGGACCAGTTTCGCGCCGATAAGCGTTTCGCGGTTGTTGTCGGTAATACCGAAGGAAAGACTATTCTTGCGATTAATAATGGCAAAAAGCCGTTTGACGATCTACGCGTGAGACAGGCGCTTGCTTATGCGGTTGATCGGAAAGCTATTATCGATGGTGCAATGTTCGGCATCGGCCAGCCGATTGGTTCGCATTATGCGCCAACCGATCCCGGCTATATCGATCTGACCGGCCAATATGCCTATGATCCTTATCACTCGAAAGCGCTGTTGCGCGAAGCGGGCGTTAGCGATCTCAAATTGCGCTTGGTGCTGCCGCCGCCAGAATATGCCCGCCGTGGCGGTGAGATTATCGCGCAGCAATTGAAGGCCATTGGCGTGAGCGTTGAGATTGTACCCGTCGAATGGGCGCAGTGGCTTTCGGACGTCTTCAAAGCCAAGAATTATGATCTGACCATCATCTCGCATGTCGAGCCGATGGATCTCGATATTTATGCGCGCGATGATTATTATTTCGACTATCACAGCGATGCCTATAAAGCTGTGATCACAGAATTGGCGGCAACGAGTGATGAAACCAAGCGGCTTGAATTGATCGGTAAAGCGCAAAAGATTTTGGCGGATGATTGCGTCAATGTGTTTCTCTTTCTTCTGCCAAAGAGTGGCGTGTGGAACGCTAAACTCAAAGGGCTATGGGAGAACGCGCCGATACCCGTCAATGATCTGACTCAGGTTGAGTGGACCGAGTAATTGATATGTCGGATTCTGAACACGTCTATGTAACCGACCACGCCTTTCGGGGTAACGTTCTGGGCGGTGCGGTAGAGCCTACCTTCTCCGGTGCGTTATCCTTTATGCGTCGCCGCTATTCACGCGACCTTAAAGGCATTGATGCGGTTGTCTGGGGTGTGCCTTTTGACTGCGCGACGTCAAACCGTCCGGGTGCCCGTTTTGGCGCGCAAGCCATTCGTCGGGCTTCTGCGATTTTTGACGGCGATCCACAATATCCGTCGGGTAAAGATCCGTTCGAAACCTTGGCGGTGATTGATTGGGGGGATTGCGCCATCAATCATGCGCGGCTTGATCTTGTGCCCGGTGCTATTGAGACGGAGGCTAAGTCGATCATCGCATCGGGGGCTTATCTGATCACGATGGGCGGCGATCATTTTATTACGCTGCCATTGCTACGCGCGCATGTTGCCAAATATGGGCCACTGGCTTTGGTGCAATATGATGCCCATCAAGATACGTGGCATGATGACGGGATCGCCCTCTCGCACGGTAATTTTGTGACGCGGGCGGTGAAAGAAGGACTTATTGACCCGTCGCGCTCGATCCAGATCGGCATTCGAACCATCGCGCCAGAAACCTGTGGTATTGAGATTATCGACGCCTATACGGCGATTGAGTTGGGTGCCAAAGGCATTGCTGACGCTATTCACCGCCGCGTGGGTAACGCACTTGCCTATCTGACCGTCGATATCGATGTGCTTGATCCTGCTTATGCGCCGGGTACCGGCACGCCTGTTTCAGGTGGCCTAAGCTCGGCGCAAGTGCTGATGAGTATCGACAAGATTTCAACGCTCAATTGGCGCGGAATGGATGTTGTCGAACTGGCGCCCGCGTATGATCATGCTGATATTACCGCGATTGCGGCATCAACCGTCATCCAACACCATATTCAGGGACTGGCGGCTAAGAAGGTTTAAATTTTCACCTAAAGCCGGTCGCGCAAAGCATACCATGTCATCGCGAGCACCATTGAAGGGTAGCGCAGAAGCTTACCACCCGGAAATGCTGGTGCGGGAAGGCGCGCGAAGACATCGAAGCGCTCTTGCTCGCCTGAAATAGCTTCAGCCAATAGTTTTCCAGCCATTGTTGCGGTGCCGATTCCCTGCCCGGAATAGCCGCCGGAGGTATAGAGCCCCGGTCGCAAGCGCCGCATGAAGGGTAGCCGCTTCACAGTAACGGCTAACGTGCCGCCCCAGCCATACTCAATGCGCACATCGGAGAGTTGCGGATAGAGCTTTAGTAGATGCTTCCGAACAAAACCTTTAATGTCTGCGGGGAAATGACGCCCATAGGTTTCGCCACCACCAAAAATCATGCGGTTGTCGGCAGATAACCGCCAGTAATAGACAACAAAGCGCGAATCCGCCGCGGCCTCGCGTCCCGGTATTAATGCCTTGGCTCGTTCGCCTAAGGGTTCGGTTGCAAGGATAAAATTATGAAGCGGCATCACGCGCGCTTCTGTCGTTGGATCAAGCCCGTGCATATATCCGTTACAAGCGAGAATGACCGTATCCGCAGTAATTGTTCCGGTGGCGGTTTCAACCCGCTGTTTTTTACCGTCAATCATCCGAAGGGCGCGCGTGCCTTCGTAAAGTTTAGCGCCGGCATTCTTCGCGGCTTTTGCCAAGCCTAGCGCATAATTTAACGGATGCAGGTGCCCGGCTGATTGTTCTCGCCAGCCGCCATAATAAACCGACGTTCCAAGCCGTGCGGCAATCTCATCTTTCGATAAAACGGTGATGTCCTCAACGCCATATCCATTCTGCAGCAAATCGATTTCGTGCTGCATTTCGTCAATATAGCGCTCCTTGTGAATGGCGTGGATCAAGCCATCCTGCCAATCACACGGAATGTGATGTTTGCTGATTAAGGTTTTCACCAAGGCTTTGGCTTCTTCGCCTAAATCAAAAAGGCGATGCGCCTCGGCTTTTCCGAACCAGCTTTCGAGCGTTGATTGTTCACGCCGTTGTGCAGAATGAAGCTGCCCACCGTTTCGACCTGAAGCGCCCCAACCTAAGCGATTGGCTTCAATCAGAATGACAGAACGCCCACGCTCGGCGAGATGCAGTGCAGCGGAAAGCCCCGTATAGCCACCACCAATGATGCAAATATCAGCCGTCGCATCACCATCAAGCGCGGGAAAAGATTCAAACCCCTTCGCGGTCGCGGCATAATAGGATGGCGCATGGTTTTCCGGATGGGACATGCTGTTAGTGAACCCTGCCGTCCTTTTTCAACGCCATATAGGTTTCGTCCAATGTCTTTGTCGCGCGCTTGATCAATTCGTCCGCTTCAGCATGGGAGATCACGAGCGGTGGCGATATAATCATGCTGTCGCGCGTGGCTCGCATCACGAGCCCATTGCTGAAGGAAATATCGCGGCAAAGCGTACCAACATCGCCCGTATTTGCGAATTTTTCCGTGCGCGACGGCTTATTGGGCACGAGTTCCAACGCACCGATCAGCCCCACCATGCGTGCTTCGCCAACAAGCGGATGGTCGCCAAGCGCTAACCACTGCTTTTGAAAATAGGGGCCAATATCATTGGCAACGCGTTCGACTAGACCTTGATCCTCGATGATCTTGAGATTGGCCAAAGCCGCAGCCGCGCAGGTTGGATGGCCGGAATAGGTATAGCCGTGATAAAATTCGTCGCCGACACCAATCACCACATCAGCGACGCGATCCGACACCATGACGCCACCCATCGGCAAATAGCCAGAAGTGAGGCCTTTTGCGATCGACATGAGATCGGGCTTGATGCCGTAATAGTCCGAACCAAACCAACGACCCGTGCGCCCGAAGCCGCAAATGACTTCATCCGCAACCAGCAAGATGTCATATTTTTCACAAATGCGTTTGATTTCCGGCCAATAGGTTTCGGGCGGAATGATCACACCACCCGCACCTTGAATGGGTTCAGCGATAAAGGCCGCGACACGATTCTCGCCAAGCTCTTCGATTTTCTTTTCTAACTGTTGCGCCGCCCAAATACCAAAATCAACGGGCGTCATATCGCCGCCTTCGCCGAACCAATAGGGTTGGGGAATATGCACAATACCCGGAATAGGCATGCCGCCTTGGCTATGCATCGGCTTCATACCACCGAGCGATGCGCCTGCCATGGTCGAGCCGTGATAGGCGTTGTGACGCGCGATAATCATATCCTTTGCAGGCTTGCCCTTGAGCGCCCAATAATGCCGCACCAGTCGAACCACCGTATCATTGGCTTCTGATCCCGAGCCGCAGAAAAAGACGTGATTGACATGGGCTGGCGCAAGCGTTGCGAGTTTTTCTGCTAAACGAATGGCCGGTGCATTGGTGGTTTTAAAAAAGGAATTATAGAAAGCTAATTCCTTCATTTGTTCGTGAACCGCATCTGCAATTGCTGTTTGGCCATGCCCTACATTGGTGCACCAAAGCCCCGCCATGCCATCGAGGTAACGGTTACCATCGGAATCTTCGATCCAAACACCCTCACCGCGCACCATGACGCGGCTACCTTCCGCAGCAAGCGCCTTAAAATCGGTAAAGGGATGCAGATAATGGCGTGCATCTGCCGCGCGTAATTCAGCCGTTGGATAGAGATTGGATGAAGCCATGATGGGTCCTGAGGTTGATCGGTCAAACATTAAACATTCAAGAGCAGATATTCCCGCTCCCATGGGCTGATGACGCCCATATAGGTTTCAAATTCGGCGCGCTTGATGGCGCCATAGGTTGCAACAAAACCTTTACCGAAAATATCGGCAAGTTCTTCGCAATCTTCAAACAATTGCACCGCCTCCAATAAGCCACGCGGCAAGCCAAAGGGCAGCTCATAGGCCGAACCTTCAATCGGCTCCGATGGCGTAAGACCTTCCGTCATGCCTAAATACCCACAAGCGAGCGATGCCGCGATAGCGAGATAGGGATTAGCATCCGATGATGGAATACGATTTTCAACGCGGCGTGCTTCTGGTCCCGAATTCGGAACGCGTAAGCCCACGGTACGGTTATCATAGCCCCAATGGACATTGATGGGAGCCACCGACTTACGCACCAAACGCCGATAGGAATTCACATAAGGCGCCATAATGCACATCACATGCGGCAAATAGCGCTGCTGGCCTGCGATGAAGGAAAAGAATTCAGAAGTCGGTTTGCCATCCTTATCCGAAAAGATGTTTTTGCCCGTCTTCGTATCCACAATCGACTGATGAATATGCATGGCGGAGCCGGGCTCGTTGGCAATCGGCT
Source organism: Hyphomicrobiales bacterium (assembly GCA_947455725.1). GTDB lineage: Bacteria > Pseudomonadota > Alphaproteobacteria > Rhizobiales > Beijerinckiaceae > CAIUPE01. The sequence continues at coordinate 17,563 of CANGPL010000004.1, forward strand.
TGGCCATGAAAGTGGCATACATATTGTGCTTAAGCGCCGCCTCGCGAATGGTTCGTTTAAAGAGGAACACTTGATCAGCCAGCGCCAAAGGATCGCCATGGCGTAAATTGATTTCCATCTGCGCCGCGCCCTCTTCATGGATCAACGTATCGATCTCAAGGCCTTGGGCTTCTGAAAAATCGTAGATGTCATCAAACAAATCATCGAACTCGTTCACCGCCGCCATGGAGTAGGATTGACGCCCCGTCTCTGCGCGGCCTGAGCGACCGACCGGCGGCTTGAGCGGATAATCAGGGTCTTGATTGCGTTCGACAAAATAGAACTCAAGCTCCGGCGCGACCGTCGCTTGCCAGCCTTTATGGCGATAAAGATCGATGATGCGCCGCAGCAATTGTCGGGGTGCGATTTCGACCGGACGGCCATCTTGCTGAAACGCGTCATGGATGACTTGCGCCGTGGGGTCGGATGACCAAGGGACAACCGAAAGCGTTGAAAAATCAGGCTCGAGGTGAATATCCCCGTCGGCCGCGTCATAGGGGAATTCTTCGTCATCCGAAGGATAATCCCCGGTAATGGTTTGCAGGAAAATCGAACCGGGCAAGGACATGCGTGGTGCGTCGACAAATTTGGCCGTCGGCATCATTTTGCCGCGAGCAACACCCGCCATATCCGGAACGATGCATTCAATATCTTCTAATCCCCGCGCCTCAAGCCATTGCGAGGCTGTCGCCATATTTTGGGCACCTCGGACGGGAGATTTCGAAACTTTTTTCTTCGCCATGATCTATTCCAAAACAATTCTTTAGCGCGGCTTATAGGGCCAACATAGGACAGATAAACCAGTTCTTGGCCCAAATCGCCGCTCAATTGAGCCTAGTATGACAGGTTTCGTACTTTGGCACAGCCCTAGCCGCGCGGGAATCCCGTAGCTGGCTAAAAGTCTGCCCCCAAATACCTAAGCCCGAGGGCTTTTCAGATAGGGCTATCCTGTTTTAACACTTAAGGTGACGCTGGTGAACGGCAGAACGTCATCGGCGATAATCTTCGGCCCGAGGTCGACTACGGAGTATTCGGATGAAACGGACGTATAAAATCGGTTTGTTCACAATGGCCGCCGCGTTTTTGGGCGCTTTTTCGTTGCCCGCTATGGCAGAAAGCCGCGTTGTTAACGTGTATAACTGGTCGGATTATATCGATCCGGCGATTTTGGATGATTTCACCAAAGAGACGGGGATTACGGTCAAATACGACGTGTTCGACTCCAATGAATTGCTGGAGACCAAATTATTGGCCGGCAAAACGGGCTATGACGTCGTCGTTCCGTCGGGCAATTTCTTGGGCCGCCAGATTGGTGCCGGTGTCTTCATAAAGCTTGATAAGTCGAAATTGCCCGGTCTTTCCCATGTATGGCCAGATGTTGCCAACCGTCTTGCCACCTATGATCCCGGCAATGACTATGCGGTCAATTACATGTGGGGCACCACGGGCATTGGTTATAATGTCGGCAAAATCAAAGAGCGTATGCCAGACGCGCCACTCGACTCCTGGCGGATGGTGTTTGACCCTGAAGTGATCGCAAAGTTCAAAGATTGCGGCATTATGTTCCTTGACGCACCGGATGAAGTGATCCCGGCAGCCCTTAATTATCTTGGCAAAGATCCGAATTCGCGTAACCCGGATGATTTTGCTGCAGCCGAAGAGCTCCTCAAAAAGGTTCGTCCTTTTGTCAAGAAGTTCCATTCGTCTGAATATATTAATGCGCTCGCCAATGGTGATGCGTGCTTGGTTATCGGTTGGTCGGGCGACGTGAAGCAAGCCGCTAGCCGTGCAGCAGAAAAGAACAAAACGCAAAAAGACCCTAAGAAGAAAATCGAAATTGGCTATAGCATACCGAAAGAAGGCGCTGGCATGTTCTTTGACAATTTCGCCATTCCGAAAGATGCGAAGAACCTGACCGAAGCCTATGCCTTTATCGATTACATGCTTCGTCCGGAAGTGATCGCCAAAGCGTCGAACTTCATTTCCTATCCGAATGGCAATATCGATTCACAAAAATTCATCGATAAAGCCATTTTGGAAGACAAGAATATCTTTCCAGATGATGCGACTATGGCGAAGCTGTTTATTGTAAAGCCGCTCGATCAAAAATCGCAGCGCGATTCAACAAAGGTCTGGCGCGAAATCAAGCGTAAATAAAAACGTCAAGGCCCGGCTGCTGACCCTGCCGGGCCTTTTTCATAGGATGTCTATACTTTAGAAAGCTCTGCCAATGTCTGCCAAAGCCCTTGGACCCGTTCGTCGAAAATTTGCGCCATGGAATGATCCGGCGGCTGTTCCCTTGATCAAAATTCGCGATGTGTCCAAAACATTTGGTAGTTTCACCGCGGTTAATAACGTCTCCTTGGATATTTATGAACGCGAATTTTTTGCGCTGCTTGGGCCATCAGGATGCGGCAAGACAACGTTGATGCGTATGCTTGCAGGCTTTGAAACGCCCACCAATGGTTCTATTGCCATTGCGGGCGAAGATCTCGCTGGCACACCGCCGCATAAACGGCCGGTTAATATGATGTTTCAGTCCTATGCGCTTTTTCCGCATATGACGGTTGAAAAAAACATCGCCTTCGGCCTCGAAATGGACAGGCTGCCAAAGGGCGAGATTAGCGCTCGCGTTGAAGAAATGTTGAAGCTTGTGAAGCTTGAGGATTTTGCCAAACGCAAGCCTCACCAACTCTCCGGCGGACAGAGGCAACGTGTGGCGCTGGCGCGGTCCATCGCCAAACGACCAAAGGTGTTGCTGCTCGACGAACCTCTAGGCGCGCTCGATAAAAAGTTGCGCGAAGAGACCCAATTTGAACTGCTTGATTTGCAAATGGCCTTAGGGATGACCTTTGTCATTGTGACGCATGATCAGGATGAAGCGATGACGATGGCCGACCGAATTGCCGTTATGAACCAAGGCCAATTCGTACAAATCTCACCACCCGCTGAACTGTATGAACAGCCTGTCTCGAAATATGTCGCGGACTTCATCGGTGATATAAATTTGCTTGAAGGACGCGTTACCAAAAATGAACGCGGCCAGATCGTGATGGGCAGCGACATGACCGGCGGGCGCATTGATGCGCTTGGTGAAACAAGCGCAGGGCTTGGGGATAAAGCCTGGTTTGCGGTAAGGCCTGAAAAAGTGACGATCCATTTACAGCCACCAAATGATCCGACGGTGAATACCGCAAGCGGAACCGTTTGGGATATTGGCTATGTCGGCGATATTTCCGTATACCATGTCAGACTCGATAATGGCGGAACCATGCGCGCATCCATCGCCAACACTCAACGCGTTGTCGAGCGCCCGATCAGCTGGGAAGATAAGGTTTATCTCACATGGACGCCCGATGCTGGTGTCGTGTTGACGAAATAAGGCGGAACCTATGGCTAGCCCGGCGCAATCTTTCCGTTCCCACAATAGACGTTGGATCGTTACAGCAATCCCTTACCTTTGGATGCTGGTCTTTTTTCTTGTACCCTTTTTTATTGTTCTCAAAATATCATTTTCATTGTCCGAGATTGCGCAGCCCCCTTATGCGCCCGTCTTTGATATTATCGCAGATAGCTGGGACGAAACGCTCGATAAGCTCTCCTTGCTCACGAGCGATAATTATCTGCGTTTGATTCAAGACTCGATCTATTCAAGCTCCTATCTATCGAGCCTTTGGATCGCTGGCTCATCGACTGTGATGATGCTGTTTATTGCCTATCCGATAGCCTATGGCATGGCGCGCGCGCCGAAATCTTGGCGTCCAACGCTTGTGATGATGGTGATCTTGCCATTTTGGACGAGCTTTCTCATCCGCGTCTATGCGTGGATTGCGATCCTGTCCGACGAAGGTCTGCTCAATTATGCCCTGACCTCACTTGGTTTGATTGACGAGCCATTGCAGATTTTATCAACCAATACCGCCGTCTATATTGGTATTCTCTATTCCTATCTGCCTTTCATGGTGTTGCCGCTCTATTCGAACCTCGAAAAAATGGATGACAGCCTGATTGAAGCAGCGAAGGATTTAGGCTGCACGCAGATTGAAGCCTTTTGGCGGGTAACCTTCCCGCTTTCATTACCGGGCGTCATTGCCGGGTGCTTTCTCGTCTTTATTCCAGCCGTTGGTGAATTCGTTATTCCTGATCTCTTGGGTGGGTCCGATACCATTATGATCGGCAAGACGATGTGGGAGGAATTTTTCAACAATCGCGATTGGCCCGCGGCATCCGGCGTTGCTATTGCACTGCTGATTTTATTGATGATTCCGATCATGATTTTCCAAGCCAATGAAGCACGCCAACAGGAGGCTGGTCGATGAAACGATTAAGCCTGTTTAATGTTGTATCGCTGACGTTTGGCTTTACCTTTCTCTATCTGCCGATCGTTTTACTGGTGATCTATTCTTTCAATGCTGGACGCTCCGTTGCCGTGTGGGGTGGTTGGTCGACCAAATGGTACGGCTCAGTTTTTGAAAATCAGCAACTCCTTGATGCGGCTTGGATTACGCTTAAAGTAGGCGTTTTATCCGCCAGTGTCGCAACCATACTCGGCACCATGGCAGCCATAGCGCTGGCACGACATGGTCGTTTCAATGGCCGTACTTTGTTTTCAGCCATGGTCTACGCACCTCTTGTTATGCCCGAGGTGATTACCGGCCTCTCGCTTCTCTTGCTGTTTGTGGCGCTGAATATTGATCGTGGCTTTTGGACGATTGTGCTCTCGCATATCACCTTCACGATGTGCTTTGTGGCCGTTGTCGTGCAATCTCGTCTTTCAAGCTTTGATCGCTCGATTGAGGAAGCCGCACTTGATTTAGGCTGTACGCCCTTCATGACTTTTTTCAGGATTACCTTACCGATCATTCTACCTGCCGTTATTTCAGGCTGGATGCTGGCCTTCACGCTCTCGCTGGATGATCTGGTTATCGCAAGTTTTACAACGGGACCGGGTGCAACGACGCTGCCGATGAAAATCTATTCCGATGTGCGACTGGGTGTTAAGCCGGAAATTAATGCGATATGCTCTTTGATGGTAGCGGTGGTTACGGTTACCGTGGTGATTGCGTCAATCCTGACCAAACATCAAGAAGTGGAGCGCGAGCGCGCCGAGCGAATGGCCGCTAACGCGCCTTAATCCAGACGAGTGATACAATGACAACGACACCATTTCACCTGTCGCTTGCGGCACCGATTGAAGCGAGCGATCCCATCGCAGCGGAACGGATTGTGCGCGGCGTGCCGCGTACGGGAACGCTCGCCGCCCTTACCAATAGCGATCAAGGTTTCCATGTCGGACAATGGGTATCGGAAATTGGCGCTTGGCGGGTTGATTATAGTGAAGATGAATTATGCGTTATTCTCGAAGGAAGCGGTCGGCTTATTGGTGACGATGGGTCTGAACTCGGCTTCCAAGCGGGTAGTGCCTTTGTTATTCCGCGCGGCTTTAAAGGCATTTGGGAAACGGCCACACGCGTTCGCAAAATCTATGCGATTGCGGAATAATGCGTCTCATGTGTAAGATTGCCGCATTATTGGGCTAATTCATCCTTTCGGAGCAGTTAAAATGGCATTTGAGGCAAAGGCGCCCCACACGGAGTGGGAAGAATTTCTGCGTGGTCATCCTGAAACCCGCTTTGTTGATACGTTTATGATTGGCGCTTCAAGCCAAGTATTTGGCAAGCGCGAGCCGGCAAAAGATTTGGAGCGTGTCTTTTCCTCCGGCGTTACATTCTCTGCCTGTGCTGCTCTTCTCGATGTTCACGGCCACGGACATAATGCGGCTGGCCTCGGATCAACCGATGGTGATCCTGACGCTGTTGGCTTTCCTATTCCCGGCACGCTGGTGCCTGTACCATGGGCCTCTTCACCAACCGCACAATGTCTCCTCGATATGCGCGATGCCAAAACCGGTGAGGCGCTTTGGTTCGATCCGCGCAAAATTCTGGCTGATGTTGTTGCCGGCTTACATGCTCAAGGCTTCTATCCTGTCGTTGCGTGTGAGCTCGAATTTTATTTGATTGATTCCGAGCGAACGGAAAAGGGTGGCATTCGTCCATCAAAGCTCAAGCGCACATCGGCACCACCGCATTCGCCGCAAAATCTCGGGCTTGAAGCGGTTGAAGATTATGCCGATTTTGTTGAAGCCATTGATCGCTCTGCAAAGCTCCAACATATTCCAGCCACAACGGCCGTTGCCGAATATGGCTTGGGTCAATTTGAAATCAATCTGCATCATGGCGATGATCCCGTTCTTGCGGCGGATCAGGCCGTCTTGTTGAAGCGGCTCATCCGAGGCGTTGCGCGCTCGCAGGGCCATGATGTCACCTTTATGGGTAAGCCCTATATGGACCAACCCGGCAATGGGCTTCATGTTCATGTCAGCCTATGTGACAAAAACGGACGCAATCTTTTTGGTATAGCGGATGGTGAACCGCTCCTTCATCATGCGATTGCGGGCATGCAAGCGATGTTAGCGGAGTCGCTTGGGATTTTCGCACCTAATGTTGCATCGTTCAGGCGGTTTAAGCCGCATAATTTCGTGCCCGTTAATGCGCATTGGGGACATAATAACCGTTCCGTGGCGCTGCGCATTCCATTGGGTGAAGGGCAATCGAAGCGGATTGAACATCGCGCCGCCTCAGCCGATGCTTCGCCGCATTTGGTGCTGGCTGCGATTTTATCGGCCCTTCACTACGGCATTCAAAACAAGCTTAAACCAACAGCACCGGTGGATCTCAAACGCGCGGATGAGATGGCACCACCACCGGGCGCCAATAAAATGGCCAAGCATTTTTTGGCAGCACTGGATGATCTCGCAAAAGCCAAGAAGCTCGCGGGCTTTATCCCGCAGCGCTTCTTGAAAGCCTATTGCGAGATGAAGCAAGGCGAATACAATGAGTTATTCGCAGAGCCATCCGAGCGCGAGTTTAACTATTATTTATGAAGCGTTGACGTGAATGCGATATGGCCCTTAGCGGCCATATCGTTTTTCTAATAATTCAAACACCAATCGCGCGACCTGTGGATCACCCCCTTCGGGGCGACCATTTTTGGCAGCAGGCACCCAACAGAACACATCGAAATGCGCCCATGCCTTTGCCTTTTCAACGAAGCGTTGAAGGAACAAAGCGGCAGTGACAGAGCCCGCAAAGCCGCCTGATGTGATATGATTAATATCGGCGATTTTAGATTGAAGCCCTTTGGCATAAGGTTTCCAAAGCGGCATGCGCCAGACCGGATCATTGACGCGATGAGCTGCTTCTAAAATTTCATCCGCGAGCGTTTCATCATCCGTATAAAAAGGGGGGAGATCAGGCCCAAGTGCCACGCGCGCGGCACCCGTGAGCGTTGCAAAATCGAGCACAAGATCGGGCGTTTCTTCATCGGCTAGAGCCAACGCATCGCCTAAAATCAAACGCCCTTCGGCGTCCGTATTGCCGATCTCGACCGTTATCCCTTTACGGCTTGAAAGCACATCGCCGGGGCGGAACGCCGATCCGGAAATCGAATTTTCAACGGCAGCGACAATCAGGCGAAGGCGAATGTTTAAACCAAAAGCCATCACCATGCGCGCGGCTGCAAGGGCTACCGCCGCACCGCCCATGTCTTTCTTCATGAGCAGCATGGAATTATCAGGCTTGATGTTAAGCCCGCCGGTGTCAAAGGCCACGCCCTTACCAACAAGTGTTACTTTCGGATGGCTTTCATCGCCCCACACCATGTCAATCATACGCGGCGCGCGCGGCGAAGCCCTGCCAACGGCGTGCACCATCGGATAATTCTGCGAAAGAAGATCGTCGCCGACCACCACGCTGATTTTAGCCCCGAACTGATCGGCAACCGAGCGAATGGCCAATTCGATTTCGTGCGGCCCTAGATCATTGGCGGGCGTATTGATGAGGTCACGCCCCTCGGCAATGGCCTCGGCCATGCGGGATATACGGGTCGCATCGGCACCCTTAGGCGGCACGAGCTGAACCTTGACGCCTTTCGGCTTGGCTTTGTAGCGCTCAAACCGGTAGCTTCCTAGTACAAAGCCCAAAGTGGCCAGTGTGGGATCACCAAAATCACCTTCGAACCGGTAAGTGCCACCTGGCAGGGCGGTTGCTAGCTTGCCGGCTAAAAAGGGATCGCGCTCGGCAGCTGTGGGCTTTTCGACCCCAAATAAGACGGCCTTCAGAGGCTCCGCAACGCCCGGAATAAGCACATGAGCACCCGCCTCGCCCTCAAATCCGCTGGCTTTGATGAATTCTGCGGCCTCAGGCGCCACTTCCGACACAATAGCCTGCCAATTATCGGCATGAACGGCATAAATTGGCACGGAGGTGACGGAAGAAGCGGCTAAAGCGGCGTGCATGAATAACATCCTGCGGTTTTTTCACATTTATCCGAGTATGGCGGACAGAGAGGATGCGCCGCAAGGCCGGGCCTTAAGAAGTTTAGACGGGCCTTCTTCCACAAGCCCCCTTGCGCCGGACGCGCCGATCCCTATAGTCCGCCGCCATTCAAGCCTTTTCAGCCGAGAGCCGCTCCCATGTCCAAGAAATCTGTCAAAAAAGTCGTCCTCGCCTATTCGGGCGGCCTCGATACGTCGATCATCCTGAAATGGCTGCAAACGACCTATGCCTGCGAAGTGGTGACGTTTACCGCCGATCTTGGCCAAGGCGAGGAGTTGGGGCCGGCGCGTGACAAGGCGCTGCTTTTGGGCATCAAGCCGGAAAATATTTTCATCGAAGATTTGCGCGAAGAATTCGTCCGCGATTACGTGTTTCCGATGTTCCGGGCGAATGCCGTTTATGAAGGCGTCTATTTGCTCGGCACCTCAATCGCGCGGCCCTTGATTGCCAAAAAGCAGATCGAGATCGCCGAGAAGGTTGGGGCGGATGCCGTCTCCCATGGCGCAACCGGCAAGGGCAATGATCAGGTTCGCTTCGAGCTTGGCTATTATGCGTTAAAGCCCGATATCACCATCATCGCGCCATGGCGGGAGTGGGATTTGCGCTCGCGCGAACAGCTTATTGCCTTCGCCGAAGCCCATCAGATTCCGATTGCAAAGGATAAGCGCGGCGAAGCACCCTTCTCGGTGGACGCGAATTTGCTGCACGCTTCCTCTGAAGGCAAAGTTCTGGAAGACCCCGCGATTGAAGTGCCGGACTATGTCTATTCGCGCACGATCGAGCCGGAAGCGGCACCTGACAAGCCAACAACCATCACGATTGATTTTGCCAAGGGCGATGCGGTGGCGATCAATGGCGAAACGCTTTCGCCTGCTATGCTGCTCACCAAGCTCAACGCACTCGGCAAAGAGAACGGCATTGGCCGTTTAGACCTCGTTGAAAACCGCTTTGTCGGGATGAAATCGCGCGGCATGTATGAAACACCGGGCGGCACGATTTTGCTGACCGCCCATCGCGCGATTGAATCTATCACGCTGGATCGCGGTGCAGCGCATCTTAAAGACGAGTTGATGCCGAAATATGCCGAACTGATTTATAATGGCTTCTGGTTCTCGCCAGAGCGCGAAATGCTGCAAGCTTTGATTGATCGCTCACAAGAAGCGGTTACAGGCCGCGTGACGCTGAAGCTCTATAAGGGCAATGTCATTGTGATTGGTCGCGAAAGCCCGTACTCGCTCTATGACCAGGACCTCGTGACCTTTGAAGAAGGCGCTGTCGCCTATGACCACCGCGATGCTGCGGGCTTTATCCGGCTCAATGCCCTGCGTTTACGCACCTTGGGTGCACGCAAGAAAAAGCATGGGATGTGAGCTACGATGATGAGCCGCTCTCGTCATCAAAGAGAGCGGCAATATCGCGACCAGCGTAAAAAATGCGAATGATGGTCACTGTGTCATCAGTCACCGTAAAGGCAATCGTGACGCGGCCCTCGAAACCGATAAGTCGAATACCGGGATAGAGGTCGTCTCGCTGAGTGCCACGATGCGGGAACTGTTTGAATTCTAAAATATGCACTCTGATGCGGCGAACATAATCCAATGCAGTTCGGACCATCCCTGATTGACGAATAATCCAATCCGATATGGATGCAAGATCACGCTCGGCGTGTGTCGTAAACTCAACTTTGTAACGCTTCGCCATTTTTTTTCATCCGCTCGATCAAGCGCTCTTCAAGCCGATCAAATACCTCATCGGCCGGAATCGGCGGTCGAGGATCATCTAATGCCGCGTTTATTTCAGTTTTCAGCCATTCAAATTGCTTCCTGCGATCCGCCTCATGATCCTCCAGCAGCCGCAAACCCGCGCGCACGACTTCGCTGGCGTTCTGATACCGCCCCTCGCGAATTTGCTCCTGAATAAAGGCTTCGAACCGCTCACCAAGATTGACATTGGCCATGACGCGTACCCCTCAATTGTTATCAATAGATAACAATATATATCATTCCTAGATAGGAAGGAATAGAAACATCGTTTTAGCCCCTTCGCGAAACCCCTTCCCTTTCAGCCCAAAATCCCCTATATGCGGCGCAACATATCGAAACCGAATGCCCGGGGGTTTTTCGAAAGCCGCCGGGCTTCGCATTGGAAAGCCCTCTCTATGGATCTCCGGAATATTGCTATCATCGCGCACGTCGACCACGGCAAAACCACGCTTGTGGACAAGCTGCTCGCTCAATCCGGCACGTTCCGCGAGAACCAGAAAGTGGCTGAACGCGCGATGGACTCGAACGATCTCGAGCGCGAGCGCGGCATTACGATTTTGGCCAAGTGCACCTCGGTGCAGTGGCATGACACCCGTATCAACATCGTCGACACCCCCGGCCACGCCGATTTCGGCGGCGAGGTAGAGCGTATTCTGAACATGGTGGATGGCGTTGTCGTGTTGGTCGACGCAGCAGAAGGCCCGATGCCACAGACGAAATTCGTTGTGTCAAAGGCGTTGAAACTCGGCCTAAAACCGATTGTGGCGATTAACAAGATTGATAAGCCTGAAGCGCGGGCATCCGAAGTCGTCAACGAAGTGTTTGATCTCTTCGCGGCCCTTGATGCAACCGACGAGCAGCTCGATTTCCCAATTCTCTATGGTTCAGCCAAGCAAGGCTGGATGTCGACCCATCCAGATGGCCCGAAGGATTCGCTCGGACCGATGTTTGATATGATTTTGGCGCATGTTGCGCCACCTAAGACCGAAGAAGGCGCCTTCCGCCTCATCGGTACGATTTTGGAAGCCAACCCCTATCTTGGCCGTATCGTGACGGGCCGTATTACCTCGGGTTCGGTGAAGCCTAACCAGGCGTTCAAAGTATTGGGCGCTGATGGCAAGCTCATTGAGCAAGGCCGTGTTTCAAAAGTGCTCGGCTTCCGTGGCCTCGAGCGCGTGCCGGTTGATGAGGCCGTTGCGGGCGATATCATCGCCATTGCCGGTATGGTCAAAGGCACGGTTGCGGATACGTTCTGCGATCCTTCGATTGATTTGCCATTGCCTGCGCATCCTATCGATCCGCCAACCGTTACCATGCAGTTCCGCGTGAATGACTCGCCATTGGCAGGTACCGAAGGCGACAAGGTAACAAGCCGTGTCATTCGTGACCGCCTCTTCAAAGAGGGCGAAGGCAATATCGCGCTGCGCATCACCGAATCCGCCGATAAGGATTCGTTTGAAGTAGCAGGTCGTGGCGAATTGCAGCTTGCTATTCTGATTGAGCAAATGCGCCGCGAAGGGTTTGAACTCGCCGTGTCGCGTCCAAAGGTTGTTTACTCGCGCGATCCGGACACCAATCAGGTGCTGGAGCCGATTGAAGAAGTCGTCATCGACGTGGATGAAGAACATTCCGGCGTTGTTGTGCAAAAAATGTCAGAGCGTAAAGCCGATATGATGGAAATGCGGCCTTCGGGCGGCAACCGTCTGCGCCTTGTGTTCCACGCGCCAACCCGTGGCCTCATCGGCTATCTCGGCGAGTTGCTCACCGATACGCGCGGCACCGCCATCATGAACCGCTTGTTCCATGGTTATGCGCCTTATAAGGGCGAAATCGCAGGACGTCGTAATGGCGTGTTGATCTCGAATGATATGGGCGAAGCTGTTGCTTACGCGATGTGGAATTTGGAAGATCGCGGCCCGATGATGATCGAGCCAGGCTGGAAGGTCTATCAAGGCATGATCGTGGGCGAGCACACCCGCGAGAACGATTTGGAAGTGAATTTGCTCAAGGGCAAAAAACTCACCAACGTTCGTGCGGCGGGTAAGGACGAAGCCGTCCGCTTGACGCCTCCGATCCGCATGACGCTTGAAAAGTCACTCGCCTATATTCAAGACGACGAATTGCTGGAAGTGACACCGAAGTCGATCCGCCTCAGGAAAGTGCATCTCGATCCGAATGATCGGAAGCGCGCTGAGCGGTCTAAGGAAGCGGTGGCATAAAAACGGACCGCGAGCCTCCGGGCTCGCATTCCTTTGTTGCGCGCGCTCTCAATCGTGATTGCGAACGACCGCGAAGCAACCCAGCTGATCATGAAAGATAGAGCGCAATGGTGACATTGCGCTTTTTTGTTACCCTCAACTGGATTGCTTCGCTCATCGCTCGCAAGGACGAATGCTGAGAGATTTCACCTTATAAACCACGCCGCCACATCCGCCATTCCACGAAACAAAATCGCCGGATCGAACAGCAACCGGTCGAGAGGCACCCCTCTCTAACCGATTGCCATCAATATGTAATTGCATTATACTTACAAAAATGCAAGCATAACGGATCACGCCATGCCCCGAGCCAGCCAGCACCCGAAAGAGACGAGTTTTAATCTCCGGATTGATCCGGCGTTGAAGGCAGCCTTCACCCGAGCGACCGAGGCGGAGGACAAGCCAGCTGCCCAAGTGGTTCGGGATTTTATGCGGGCCTATGTGCGGGCCCGTGAGCGGCGCGCTTTTGCGGTACAGGCACGGCGGGACTCGCTTGTGATCAAGGCGGCAGCAAGCGACCCGAACAGTGACGAGGCTCAAGTGATGCGGGAAATCGAGGCGGAAATGGCTGACCCTCACTTTTGGGAAGGTGCGGGAAAGTGAAACGAGGTGATCTCGTGACCATCGCCATGCAGGGGGATTATGGCAAACCGCGACCAGCGCTTATCATCCAAGCGGATGCTTTCGAGGCTCTTGAGAGCGTTACAGTTTTACGCCTGACAAGCGAGATACGGGACGCACCCAGCCTGCGCCTAACCCTGATACCAACGGCGGCAAACGGGCTGCGCGCGCCTTCGCAAATCATGATCGATAAGGCGGCGACTTTGCCGCGTGATAAGATCGGTGCGGTGATTGGACGGATTGATAAACCGATGATGCGAAGGGTTAATCAAGCGCTGATGGCCTTTTTCGATCTGGAGGAAGAAGCAGCGTGATACCATCTCCCCCCATGACATCCCCTCTCACCCTCATTCTCGGCGGTGCCCGCTCCGGCAAGACGCGTTATGCGGAGACGCTGATTAAAGCGCTGCCGCAGCCTTGGACCTATGTGGCGACGGCCGAGATATGGGATGAGGAGATGCGCGAGCGCATTGCCCGCCATCAGGCAGATCGCAGCGAGAAGGGCTGGGTTACTGTCGAAGCGCCGGTTGAAATCTGGCATGCACTCGAAGGCCATACGCCGGTGCTGGTCGATTGCCTCACGCTTTGGCTGACCAATGTAATGCTTGGCGAGCATGATATTGAAGCGGCCATTATCCGGCTGGAAGCTGCTCTGGAACGCCGCACGGCACCCACATTCCTTGTGGCCAATGAAGTGGGCCTTGGCATTGTGCCAGACAATAAGCTCGCACGCGATTTTCGTGACCATTCGGGAAGGCTGCATCAAAGGCTGGCCGCGCGGGCGGACCGCGTGGTATTAATGGTGGCGGGGCTGCCGCTTGTGGTTAAACCAAGTGCCTGACGCGTCGGCTTATGAGATGCGGGCATTGGATGATGTTTTTGCGCTTATCCTGACGCTTAATCGGATAAAACCGCACCCTTCCCTTCCAAAACGGCTTGGCCCTCTGCTGAGCGATCTCAAAAAGCCGCTTCCATCGCGTGATCCCAAAGAATTGGCGGAATTGGTGCATGCGCTTTGGATTTCAAACCGCGATGCCAAGGCTGAGCAGCTAATGGCAGATGCCATAGCCGCCATTGACCAGCAAAAGCCTGAACAGGCCAAGGAGCTTATCGAGAAGCTTATGCGCCTATGTCCCGCTTGGTCCGAAGCCTATTACAAACGCGCTATCGTCGCCTTGATGCTGAATAATCCGTCCGAGGCCGTTTCCTTGCTTGGCGAGACGGTGCGGCTTGAGCCGCGGCACTTTGCCGCGATTTCGCTGTTCGGGCAAATTTGCCTCGACCATAACCGCCTGCATGAAGCCCGCGCCGCGCTCCAAATTGCCCTTGAAATGAACCCGCATTTAAAAGGGGTAGCCGATACGATTTCGGCCATTCATCGGAAGCTGATCGCCGAAGATAATCGCTTAAACGGATAATATTCTACACTTTTAAGCGTAGATTCACTTGCACCCTAGCCGGAAAAAAGCTTGGATGGGGGTCTCAATAGGCTAGCAGAGGCGGTGCTTACCAGCCCACTGCGCTTGGGAAACTGAAAAAGGGAAAATCCATGTTCAACTCAAGTCTAAAACTTGCTGCCAGCGTCGGCCTTGCCGCGATGCTGATTGGCGCTTCGGCTGCATCGGCCAAGACATTGGTCTATTGCTCCGAAGGCAGCCCGGAAAGCTTTACGCCGGCCATGAACGGCACCGGCACCAGCTTTGACGCTGATCGTCCCGTATTCGATAAGCTCACGGCGTTTGAACGCGGCGGCACCAATGTTGGCCCAGGCTTGGCAACGAGCTGGGACGTGACCGACGGCGGCAAGACGCTGACCTTCCACCTCCGCAAGGGCGTTAAGTTCCATTCGGGCGTAAACGGCTTCAAGCCAACCCGCGATTTCAATGCCGACGACGTTCTGTTCTCGTTCAACCGTCAGTGGAAGCCTGATCATCCTTATTTCAAGGTTTCGGGCGGCAAATATGACTATTTCAACGATATGGATATGCCGGCCTTGCTCGACACCATTGAGAAGACGGACGACTACACGGTTGTCATGAAGCTCAAGGAGCCAAACATGCCGATCCTCGCCAATTTGGCGATGGATTTCGCTTCTATTCATTCGGCAGAATATGCTGATTTCTTGATGAAGGCGGGTAAGCCTGAGCAGTTCGACCAAATTCCAGTCGGCACGGGCCCATTCATTTTCGTGACCTATCAAAAGGATGCGATGATCCGCTTCAAGAAGAACCCTGACTACTTCGGTGAGAAGGCGCTCGTTGATGATCTCGTTTTCGCCATCACGCCAGATCCAACCGCCCGTCTTTCGAAGCTGAAGGCTGGCGAGTGCCATTTCGCGATTGCACCGCGTCCAGCCGATCTTGAAGAAATCAAGAAGGATAAGGCGCTCAGCCTCATCAGCCAGTCGGGCTTGAACGTTTCGTATTGGGCGTTCAACACCGAGAAGGCTCCTTTCGATAAGAAGGAAGTCCGTCAAGCGTTCAACATGGCGATTGACCATGATGCCATCATCAAGGAAGTGTTCCTTGGTTCGGGCACATCGGCAAAGAACCTGATCCCGCCAACGCTCTGGTCTTATAACGACAAGGTTCCGGCCTATTCGTTCGATCCAGAAAAGGCCAAGGCAATGCTGAAGGCCGCAGGCGTTACGACTCCGCTTGAAATCGATCTCTGGTATCTCCCCGTTCAGCGTCCGTATAATCCAAACGGCAAGCGCATGGCGGAAATGATGCAGGCTGATTTGGCAAAGATCGGCGTCAATGCGAAGCTCGTCACCTATGAATGGGGTGAGTATCGCAAGCGCATGCAGAAGGGTGAGCACATGACGGGCCAGCTCGGCTGGACCGGCGACAATGGCGATCCGGACAACTTCTTCTTCCTGCGCGGTTGCGCAGCATCGAAGGGCGGCTTGAACGTCACGAAATGGTGCAACAAGGAATATGATGACCGTCTGAACAAGGCGAAGAGCCTCTCGGACATCAAAGAGCGTACAAAGCTCTACGAAGAAATGCAGGTCATCGAGCACGAAGAAGCTCCAGACATGAAGATCGGTCACTCGATCGTGTTTGAAGCGATGCGTGCAGAAGTGACCGGCTACAAGCAGAGCCCATTCGGCAGCCATGAATTCCAAGGCGTCGATGTGAAGTAATAGAGCAATGTAGTTGCCTTCTCCCATTGGGGAGAAGGTGACCGCGGAGCGGTCGGATGAGGGACTAGCGGAATACCATTAGAACCTCATCCGTCGCTTCCGGCGACACCTTCTCCTTCAAGGAGAAGGATGCGTTAAATTTTATCTGCAGGACAATCCGCTTCCCATGATCAAATTCATCCTGCGCCGATTATTGCTCACGATTCCAACCTTTATCGCGTTGATGTTCGTGACCTTCATCGCGATCCGACTTGTTCCCGGTGATCCTGTTGAAGTGCGCACCGGCGAGCATGGTATTTCTCCCGAACGCCTCGCCTATTTCCGGCACGAGCTTGGTCTCGATCAACCTGTCTGGAAGCAATTTCTCGATTATGTTTGGCAATTGCTGCATGGCGATTTTGGCGTTTCGCTCTCGAGCAACGAAAAAGTTCTCACCGAATTCCTAACCCTCTTTCCTGCCACGCTTGAGCTATCGCTCGCTGGCATTTTATTCGCCGTTACTCTTGGCGTGCCCGCTGGCGTTGTTGCCGCGGTTAAGCGCGGCAGCTGGTTTGATCATACGTTGATGGGGGCGGCCGTTGCCGGCTTCTCGATGCCGATTTTCTGGTGGGGCCTCTTGCTGATCATGCTCGTCTCCGAAGGCTGGCATTTGACGCCAGTTGCTGGTCGCATCGACATGATCAAATTTTATTTCGAGCCAACCACGGGCTTTATGTTGATTGACTCGCTTTTGTCGGATCAAAAAGGTGCGTTTTTATCAACGCTGCATCACCTCGTGCTGCCCATGATTGTGCTTGGCACCGTGCCGCTTGCCGTTATCGCGCGCATGACGCGTTCGTCGATGCTGGAAGTGTTGAGCGAAGATTATGTCCGTACGGCGCGCGCCAAAGGCCTGTCCGAATTTCGTGTGATTTCACTACATGCCTTGCGCAACGCGCTGATACCGGTCGTAACCGTTGTCGGACTTCAAGTCGGCGGTTTGCTCGCAGGCGCCGTGTTGACGGAAACGATTTTTTCCTGGCCGGGCGTTGGCAAATGGTTGATCGACTCGATTGGCCGTCGCGACTATCCCGCTTTGCAAGGTGGTATCTTGCTGATTTCATCGCTGGTTATCATCATCAATCTGCTCGTCGATGTGCTGTACGGGGCCATTAATCCGAGGATCCGTCATGGCTAATCCGAATCCAACCCCAACGCTCGCACCAGCCGGACCGTTGAGTGCGTTTTGGAATGCGTTCTCGCAAAATCGCGGTGCCGTCGGCGGGCTGATCATTCTACTCACGATCATCGTGCTCGCGATTTTTGCGGAATGGATCGCGCCCTATTCAGCCGTCGAACAATTTCGCGGCATGACGAAACTTCCGCCGGCTTGGGCGGAAGGTGGCGACAAGCATTTCTTACTCGGCACCGACGCGCTTGGTCGCGATATGCTATCGCGTTTGATTTATGGCGCGCGTATCTCACTCTTCATCGGACTTGCGGTGATGAGTGTATCGGTTGTCGTCGGCATCACGCTTGGCCTACTCGCGGCCTTTCTTGGCGGTGTTGTTGATTCAGTACTGATGCGCATCATGGATCTCATCATGTCGATCCCGAGCTTGGTGCTCGCTATTCTTGTTGTCTCAATCTTAGGACCGAGCCTTACCAATACAATTGTTGCGGTGTCGGTTGTTTATCTGCCCAATTATGTGCGCTTGGTACGTGGCTCGGCGCTTTCAGAATTCGGCAAGGATTATATCATCGCAGCTAAAGTTGCGGGCGTTGGTCCGATCCGTTTAATGTTTGTGACCGTTTTGCCGAACTGTTTGGCGCCCCTCATCGTGCAGGCGGCCCTTGGCGTATCAAATGCTATTCTTGAAGCTGCAGCACTTGGCTTTTTAGGCCTTGGCGCCCAACCACCAACGCCGGAATGGGGCGCGATGTTGGCCGATGCGCGCGAATTTATTCGCTCTAATCCGTGGATCGTCACGCTGCCAGGTCTTGCGATTTTGGTATCCGTTGTTTCGATCAACCTCTTCGGTGATGGCTTGCGCGATGCGCTTGATCCGAAATTGAGAAGGAGCTGACGGCGATGGCGCTTCTCAATATCAAAAATCTTTCCGTTTCTTTCAACACGCGCAATGGCCAGTTCAAAGCGGTTGATGGCATCGACTTGGCTGTCGAACGCAACGATGTGCTCGCTATTGTCGGTGAATCAGGCTCGGGCAAATCGGTCGCGATGTTGGCTGTCATGGGACTATTGCCATGGACAGCAACCGTCACCGCCGACCGCATGGAATTTGATGGGCTTGATCTTCTCACAATTTCCGACGAGCAACGCCGCACCATTGTGCGCCGTGACATCGCGATGATCTTTCAAGAGCCGATGACGTCATTGAACCCCTGCTTTACCGTTGGCTTTCAAATTGGCGAGACGCTCAAGACGCATTTTGGCCTCGATAAAAAGGCGCAAAAGAAACGCTCGATTGAGTTGCTGGAACAAGTCGGCATTACCGATCCGGAAAAACGGCTCTCCGCCTTCCCGCATCAATTGTCAGGCGGCATGAGCCAACGCGTGATGATTGCCATGGCGCTTGCGTCAGAACCCAAATTGCTGATTGCCGATGAACCGACAACGGCACTCGATGTTACTATCCAAGCGCAAATTCTGGATCTCTTGCTGCGGCTTCGTCACGAAACCGGCATGGGTCTTGTGCTGATCACGCATGATATGGGCGTGGTGGCTGAAACGGCGGAACGCGTGGTCGTTCAATATGCAGGCCAGCAGGTTGAGATGCAGGATACGCGCGGTCTGTTTCGTGATCCGCATCATCCTTACACGGCCGCTTTATTGGCAGCCTTACCCGAGCGCGCAACAGGCCGCGTGCTGCCGTCCATTCCTGGTGTTGTGCCCGGTCAATTTGATCGTTTGCAAGGCTGCATGTTCGCGCCGCGTTGCAGCTTTGCGAATGAACGCTGCCATCGTGAAAAGCCAAAGCGCAGTTCAAATGCACAAGGCCGCGCCCTTTGCCATACGCCGCTTGTTAAAGGCCAACCTAGCCTTTGGGAGGGCAACCCATGAGCATCGTTCTCGAAGCCCGTGACTTGAAGCGGGATTACACCGTTCGGCGCGGTATGTTTTCGCCAGACTCAACCGTGCATGCGCTTGCAGGCGTGAGCTTCGATTTAGAAGCCGGTAAGACACTCGCGGTTGTGGGTGAATCCGGTTCAGGTAAATCGACACTCGCGCGGTTGCTGACGATGATTGAAACGCCGACTGCCGGTACGCTCAAAATCAATGGCATTGATCTTGTGCATGCAACGAAAGCCGAACGCAAAACCTTGCGCAGCGAAGTGCAGATCGTTTTCCAAAATCCCTATGGCTCGCTCAACCCCCGCCAGACAATTGGCGCGGCGCTTGAAGAGCCTTTGATTGTGAATACCAGCATGACATCCGCCGAGCGTGGCGAAGCCGTTGCTGCGATGATGGCGCGTGTTGGCTTACGGCCAGAATTCCGCGACCGTTATCCGCATATGTTCTCAGGTGGCCAGCGCCAGCGCATTGCGATTGCGCGCGCATTGATGCTGCGCCCGAAAATTCTGGTTCTGGATGAGCCTGTCTCGGCACTCGACGTATCGATCCGCGCGCAAGTGCTCAATCTTCTTGCCGAATTGCAGGAAGAGTTTGGCTTAGCCTATCTCTTTATAAGCCATGATCTTTCCGTCGTGCGGCATATCGCGGATCGCGTGATGGTGATCTATTTGGGCCATGCGGTTGAAACCGCAACGCGTGAACAACTATTCGCCTCGCCGCAGCACCCTTACACAAAGGCGCTTTTATCAGCGACGCCAGTTGCTGATCCCGATGCGAAGAAAGAACGCATTGTGTTGCAAGGCGAACTACCCTCGCCTTTCGATCCGCCATCGGGTTGCCCTTTCCATCCCCGCTGCCCGCAGGCTTTCGCGCGCTGCAAGGCAGAAGCGCCACCGATTGAAATGAAACAAGGCCGCGATGTCGCGTGCTGGGCGGTCGAATAATCGCATACCAAAGGAGCATCTCTCATGCGAATTAGCGATATGAACTGGATGCAAGTGGAAGACTATCTCAAGCGCGATGATCGCGCCGTTGTGCCACTGGGTTCCACGGAACAGCACGCCTTCTTGAGCCTCTCGGTTGACTCCATTCTGTCTGAGAAAGTTGCGCTTGATGCCGCAGAGCCTTTGGGTATCCCTGTGTTTCCCGTGCAAGCCTATGGCATCACGCCTTACTTTATGGCGTTCCCGGGTTCTGTATCCTTGAAGCTATCGACTTATGCGGCATTGATCACGGATATTCTCGACTCGCTTTATGCAGCAGGCTTTCGCCGCATTTTCTTGTGCAATGGTCATGGTGGCAATTCGCCTGCGCAAACGGCAGCGATTGAATGGATGGGCCGTAACCCCGGCTCCGCCGTCCGATTCCATAATTGGTGGAACGCACCCAAGACCTTCGCGAAAGTGCAAGAGATCGACAAAGTCGCGTCGCACGCCTCATGGATGGAAAATTTCCCATGGACGCGTTTACCCAATATTCGCGGACCTGAAGTGCAAAAGCCAATGACCGATTTGGAGACGATGCGCCTTAAAGATCCGGCAGGCGTTCGTGCGATGTTGGGTGATGGTAATTTCGGTGGTGTTTATCAGAAGAGCGATGAAGAAATGCTGGCGCTGTGGCATATTGCAGTTGAAGAGACCCGCGCGCTGATGGAAGGGCCATGGGCGTGAGTGATCCAATTGTTATTTGGGGTGCAGGCGCAATAGGCGGTGCTATTGGTGCGTTTTTTGTACGCGCCGGGCATGATGTTTTATTCGTTGATCAAGATGCATCGCATGTCGAAGCGATGAATCGTGATGGCCTTACAATTGAAGGGTCAATCGATCAGTTCAACGTCAAAGTTCGCGCGGTAACGCCTGCCCAAGTTGAGGGGACATTCTCACGCGTATTGCTCTGCGTGAAGGCGCATCACACCGACGGTGCCACACGACAAATCGCACCGCATCTTGCGAGTGACGGCTATATCGCCTCCTATCAAAACGGGCTCAATGAATTGGTGATTGCCGATATCGTTGGCCGCGAGCGGACGATCGGAGCCTTCTTGAATTTCGGTGGTGATTATCTATCGCCGGGCGTTATTCAATTAAGTGGCCGTGGCGCCGTTGTGCTCGGCGAACTCGATGGTGCGATGAGCGAACGCCTCAAAGCGCTGCATGACTTGATGCTGATTTTTGATCCCAACGCGATCATGACGGATCATATTTTCGGCTATCTTTGGGGCAAGCTCGGCTATGGCTCACTGCTCTTTGCAACAGCGCTGACCAATGCTTCAATTTGCGATGCGCTTGCAGCCGCCGATGCGCGGCCATTGCTGCGTAACATCGCACGCGAGGCAACCTCCGTTGCGCTGAAACTTGGCTATCAGCCGCTCGGGTTTAATGGCTATGTGCCGGAAGCCTTCACGCCAGAAGCAGCAGAAGCTGAAGCGCACGCCTCGTTTGATGCGATGGTGACGCATAATGCCAAATCCATCAAAACGCATTCCGGCATTTGGCGCGATCTCGCGATCCGCAAACGCAAAACGGAAGTAGATGCGCAACTTGGTCCTATTGTCGAACAGGGTGCTAAATTAGGGATTCCAACGCCGCTCGTCGCTGGCATGATCAAGATGATTCATGAAATCGAAGACGGTAAGCGCCAACTCGATTGGGGTAATTTAGCTGAGCTTGCCAAAGCTCAATAATTCTAACCGTCATTGCGAGCGATGAGCGAAGCAACCCAGCTAGAAGAAGTTATTGGATTATAATCGAGCAATGATACTTCTTTCGTGTCCATCAACTGGGTTGCTTCACGTTCGTTCGCAATGACGATTGGAAGCGCCAAGCACATCAAAACAAAAAGGTTATCGCCATGCTGATCGACTTTACTGGCAAACGGGCACTCGTCACCGGTGCTGCACATGGCATTGGCCGCGCGATTGCAT
This sequence comes from Hyphomicrobiales bacterium, assembly GCA_947455725.1. Lineage (GTDB taxonomy): Bacteria > Pseudomonadota > Alphaproteobacteria > Rhizobiales > Beijerinckiaceae > CAIUPE01. Next base: position 39,784 of record CANGPL010000004.1, read on the forward strand.
TTGCGCTCGCTCGCGATGGGGCACATGTTACCGGTGTCGATAACCGCGCGGTTGAACCTACCGAAAACGGCCTCACGATTACGCCGCATAGCTGCGATCTTACCAAACGTGCCGCGATTAATGAGCTTGTTCAAACGAAAGGCCCATTTGATATTTTGGTGCACAGCGCAGGCGGTGTTTGCGGGCAAGTGGGGCGACCCATCGAAGAGATTTCGGAAGAGGATTGGGACGCGATCGTCAACATCAATATGAAAGCTGGTTTCTTCTTGTCGCAAGCCGTTGCACCCCACATGAAGAGCCAAGGCTTTGGTCGTATTATTTTGATTTCATCGGGCGCAGGGTTAGGCGTGAGCCTCACGGGTATTCAAGCCTATGCCTCGGCCAAAGCAGGCGAGATTGGTTTGACCCGTCAATTGGGCCATGAGCTTGGCAAATTCGGGATCACCGTCAATAGCGTCGCCCCCGGCTTTGTACGTTCCAATCCCACGACGGAAAAGCAATGGGAAAGCTATGGCGCCGAAGGCCAGAAGGCGATGTTGGAACGCATCGCTACAAGGCGGCTTGGCAAGGTCGAGGACATCGTCGCGGCCACCTTATTTTTCGCGAGCGAGCAAGCCGAATGGATTACCGGTCAAGTTCTTTCGGTGGATGGTGGCAAATGAGCGATACCACCACAAGCGATCCTTGGCACTCCGCCGCGATTGAAAAGCGCCTTTTGGGCGAGATGCCGAAGCATATTCAAACGCTTAAAAACTTCGTCTCCATTCCGAGCGTTTCAACCGATCCGGCCTATAAAGACGGCATCCTCAAAGCGAGCGAGTTTGTCGCAAGCCAATTAAAGGCCGCTGGCCTCACCGATGTGGCAATTTTACCAACCGCCGGCCATCCCGTTGTAACGGCCGCATGGCGTCATGCGCCGGGGGCGCCTACCGTGCTTGTCTATGGCCATTACGATGTGCAGCCCCCTGATCCGATCAGCGCGTGGAAATCATCGCCCTTCGTGCCCGATATCCGCGATGGACGGCTTTATGCACGGGGCGTGTCCGACGATAAAGGCCCGATGCTCATACCGATCGCGGTCGCCGCCGCGTATCTGGCCGAGCAAGGGCGCTTACCGGTCAATATGGTGTTTCTGTTCGAGGGCGAGGAAGAAGTCTCAAGCGCCCATCTCGAAGAATTCGTTCGTGCCCATAAAGAGCGGCTGAAAGCCGATTTCGCGCTCTCCGCCGATGGCGCACAATGGCGTGCCGATCTGCCGAGCGTAACGGTTGCAAGCCGCGGCATTTGCGCGTTGGAAGTAACCGTGCGCGGGCCGGGGAAGGACCTCCACTCCGGTCGCCATGGCGGATCGGTAGCGAACCCCATTCAGGCGCTTGTTGCGCTCTTGGCCAAGCTTCACACGCCTGACGGCGCGATTGCCGTGCCGGGCTTTTATGATGGGCTTGAGCCGGTTCATCCCGATGAGGTCAAAGCCATCGCAGCCATCCCGTTTGATGAAGCGGCCTATCTGCAAGAAGTCGGCGCCTCAGCAGGTGCAGGCGAAGCGAGTTACACGCTGTTGCAGCGCAATTGGATAAGGCCCACGCTCGAATATAACGGCATTGTCGGCGGCTATACCGGCCCCGGTAAAAAGACCGTCATCCCGTCCGAAGCCTCGGTCAAGATTTCCTGCCGCTTGGTACCCGGCCAAGACCCGGACCGCATCGTCGCCCTGCTCGCGCAGTTTTTAGAGGCCAACGCGCCACAGGGAACAACCGTCAGCGTCAAACGCGAGACCGGCGGCACGCCTGCTTATGCGGTAACCCACAACCACCCTGCACTCGTCCTCTCGGAGGATGTGTTGGAATCCGTGCTGGATCGCCGCCCCGTCCGCGTGCGCATGGGGGCCACCATCCCGATTGGCGATATTTTCCGCCGCGTGCTTGATATCGATACGGTGTTCTTCTCCTTCTCGACAGTCGACGAAGACTACCATGCGCCGAACGAGTTCTTTAGGCTTTCAAGCTATGAGCGCGGCATGATCGCTTGGGCGCGCTATCTCGGCAGGCTAGGCGCGACAAAGGGCGCGGATTTCGTTAAAGTCGGCGCATGAGCCTTTTGCCGACGCTTACCGCTGATGAACTCGAGCGCTATGCGCGCCATATCGTGTTGCGCGATATTGGCGGGCCGGGCCAGCAGAAACTCAAAGCTGCGCGCGTCCTCGTGATTGGAGCGGGCGGACTGGGTGCGCCTTTGTTGCAGTATTTAGCAGCAGCAGGCGTCAGCACGATTGGCCTTGTGGATGATGACACCGTCTCGCTATCAAACCTGCAACGCCAGGTGATCCATAGCACCGCAGATATTGGACGCGCGAAAACGGCAAGTGCGGAGGACGCTATTGCGCGGATCAATCCGCATGTCACCGTCGAAGCGCATGCCACGCGGATCACGGCGGCGAATGCCGCGAAGCTGATCGCCGACTATGATGTGATTGCCGATGGCTCGGATAATTTCGATACGCGGTATCTTGTTTCTGATACGTGTTTTTATGAGCGTAAACCGCTCGTCACCGCCGCACTTGGGGCGATGGATGCGACGCTAACCACGCTAAGGCCGCATGAAACGGGGCCGGACGGAAAACCCAACCCGACCTATCGTTGTCTCTTTCCCGAGCCGCCACCCGCTGGCATGATCCCCGCCTGTGCTGAAGCGGGTGTACTCGGCGCGCTTGCAGGCATGGTGGGCAGTATGATGGCGCTTGAAGTGATCCGCGCCATTGTCGGCTTTGGTGAGCCTTTGGTGGGCAAGCTTTTAATGATGGATGCCCGCGCCATGCGGTTTGAAACGATTAGCTATGATCGCGATCCGGATAATCCGCTCAACGGCGACGGCAAACAATCAGCCTGATTGCGAGACGCGCGTGGCAATATATTTCGAATTCCGCAAGATCACTTTCGCGCCAACCGGAACGCGGTTGTATAAATCCACAATATCTTCATTGAGCATGCGCACGCAGCCGCTGGAGACTTGCTCGCCAATCGTCCAAGGCTCATTCGTTCCGTGAATGCGGAACAAAATATCCTGCCCATTTTGATAAAGATACAAAGCCCGAGCACCGAGAGGGCTATCAAGCCCGCCTTCCATGCTCACGGGAAGATCAGGGATGATCGAGCGCATCGTCGCCGTTGGAATCCATTCAGGCCATACGCCTTTACGGCCAATGCTCGCTACACCCTGCCAGGAAAAGCCACGCCGACCAACGCCGATACCATAGCGGATCGCCGTGCCATCGCCGGAGTAAAAAAACAAATGCCGCGCATCAATATCGACGACAATCGTATTGGCCGGAAAATCTTCTGTCGCCTCAATCGTCTCGCGCCGAAGATCAGCACGCAAACGCGACCGATCAACGGTTGGAATATTATAGGGATCGTCGGGTATGGAGCCGATATACCATTGGTCGGCATCCTCTGGCGGGTCAATCGGCTGAAAGTTTTCAGCACTCGCTGCCGCCGTCTTATGCACTTTAGGATCAACGCCCGCGTCCTTAGCAGAAGCAGCAGACTGAGCTGCCATGACGCCTATCGCGATTGCCGCCAATAAACCGATTGAAGAGGAGCGCATAAACACCAACACCGTTCCGATCACATCATTGCCAATGCGTCAAAATTATCAGTCGAATGATAATGATTCATTACCAATCGACCGTGAAACGGTATTAGCCGCGCAATGCTGCTCCGGTCTTCTTAGCAACCTCGGCAATAATCCGCGCTGACACCGCGTCAATCTCCGTGTCCGTGAGCGTCTTTTCGAGCGGTTGCAACGTCACGGCAATGGCGATGGACACCTTGCCCTCCGGTACACCCGTTCCCTCATAGACGTCGAACACGGTGATGTCCGTAATCAACGCGCGTTCCGCCGTTTGGGTTGCTTTGACAATGTCGGATGCGGGAACCGACTTATCGACGATGAACGCAAAGTCGCGGCTCACCGGTTGGAACTCGGGCAGAACGAGCTTCGGCTTCATCCGCGTCGGCCGTGCTTTTGGCGGCGGCAAGAGATCGAGATTGATCTCGAAGGCGATAACCGGGCCCTTCACATCGAGCAGTTCCAGAATACGCGGATGGATTTCACCGAACGCACCAACAACCATTTTAGGCCCGAATTGTAACGTGCCGGAACGGCCCGGATGATACCAAGACGGGCCACCTTGAACGACCTGCAATCCGGCTACCGGAACGCCTAAGGCTTCAAGCAATGCAAACGCATCGGCTTTTGCATCGAAACTATCAATCGATGCATCGCCCTGCCAATGACGGCCCGACCCATTGGGACCACCCAAGCCACGGCGCACCGCAGTCGCCATAATGGATTGATCCTCAGGATTATCGCCTTTGAAGACCTGACCCACTTCAAACACCGCAACATCGGCGAGCCCACGCGCCACATTGCGGCCAACCGCTTTGAGCAAGCCCGGCAAGAGGCTTGGGCGCATGTCCGAAAGATCCGATGCAATCGGATTAGCAAGCGACAAATTGGCCTTACCACCGCCAAAGGCTTCCGCCTCCGATTTGCCGATAAAGGACCAAGTAACCGCTTCCACCAAGCCCCGTGCAGCGAGCGCGCGTTTAGCAAGGCGTGTGCGCTTTTGGATCAGCGTCAACACGGGCTTGATAACGGTTGCAACTTCGCGCGGGAACGGCGTCATCTCGACCTGATCAAGCCCTGCAATGCGGATGATCTCTTCAACAATATCGGCCTTCTGCTCAACATCCGGACGCCAAGAAGGCACCGCGATTTTGACCTCTTTGTCATTGCCCGAAACCCAGAAACCAAGCTCTGTCAAAATCGCTTTCATCTCTGGTACGAGCATTGAAACACCGGTGAGGCGCTTCACTTCCGACCAGGGGAAATTGATAATTTTTTCAGGCGCTGGCACCTCGCCCGCAACAATCGCTTCACTCGGCGTACCACCGCAGAGTTCCACGACCATATGCGTTGCAAGATCAAGCCCCGGCACGCAGAAGGCCGGATCAACCCCACGCTCGAAACGATACCGTGCATCGGTATTGATGCCGAGCTTGCGGCCTGATTGCGCAATGTTGAAGGCATCCCAAAGCGCTGACTCAATCAATACATCGGTCGTGTGTTCATCACAGCCCGAATGTTCGCCGCCCATAATACCGGCAATCGATTCAACGCCGTTCTCATCGCAAATCACAACGGTCGTTGGATCAGGCCGATAGGTCTTGCCATCGAGTGCTAAAATTTCGTCACCCTCTTTCGCGTGACGCACAACGAGATTGCCTTTCACCTTGTTCGCATCGAACACGTGCAAGGGACGGCCACGATCAAAGGTGATGTAATTCGTGATATCAACGAGCGTGTTGATGGGGCGCAATCCAATCGCCTTTAAGCGGCGCTGCATCCAATCCGGGCTCGGGCCATTTTTGACGCCGCGCACGAGGCGAAGTGCGAACGCTGGCGCGAGATGTTTTTGATCGGGTGCAAAATTCAGCGTGACAGAAACAGGGCAAGCGCCCTCGCCTTTCACGGGCTTGAGATCATGCCGTTTAAGCGAGCCTAAACCCGCAGCTGCAAGATCACGCGCCACGCCATAAATGCCGAGCGCATCGGAGCGGTTCGGCGTAACAGCGATATCGATCACAGGATCATCAATCTTGGCATAATCGACATAGCGCACGCCAACCGGTGCATCTGCTGGCAAATCGATAATGCCGTCATGATCTTCCGAAAGTCCAAGCTCGAAGCCCGAGCACAACATGCCTGCGCTCTCCACACCGCGCACCATGCCAACCGAGATCGTGATGTTCTTACCCGGAATATAGGTGCCGGGCGGAGAGAACACGCTCTTCATGCCGGTGCGCGCATTCGGCGCACCGCAGACGACCTGCACGGGTTTGCCATCCCCGATATCGACCATGCAGACGCGCAAGCGATCCGCATTCGGATGCTGCTCGGCGGAGATCACATAGGCCGTGACATAAGGCGCAAGTTCTTTGGCCGGATCTTCCACACCTTCGACCTCAAGGCCGACTTTCGTCAGGCCATCGACAATCGCGTCAAGCGAAGCGGTGGTATCAAGATGCTCTTTGAGCCAGGAGAGGGTGAATTTCATGGTAATCCGGCTATTTTCTGAAGCCTCTTTCGAGGGCTTTGTAAATCTCGTCGTCGTTGCGCTTGCCAATTAGCCTGACTTGAAGGATTTGGCCATCGACAACGTAAATAATTCGATATTCTCCCGCCTTTAGGCGACGCAAAGGGGAATAGCCTTTTAGGCCTTCGGTCGGCAAGGCCTGTGGATCGGTGGCGAGAGATTGAATCTTCTCGGCAATCTGGCGTGCTTGTTTTACGGGCAGCCTCTCCAGAAACCCTGCCGCCTGTCTGGAAAGATCAATCGCCAGCATTCAGAAGCTTATCCAACAATACGCGGCTTGCTTCTTCGCCAATATAGCCCTCGGCATGCGCCTTTTTGGCCTTTTCACCCCAAACCGTGTCCTCAATATCCTGAATGGACATAAACACGCCAACCGGCCGATTTTGCTTGGTGATCAGCACCGGCTCGCGCTGAGCAGCTTCGATCATTTGTCCAAAGGCGTTTTTGGCCTTGGCAGCGGTCATCGTTTTCATGGGATCCTCTTAGCTATTTTAGCTAAAATAGCTAATTTGGCTAAAAATTCAAGGAAATTGATGTCGGTCGTCTCCCTAAACGCTCAATCCACCCGTCAGCGTCGGCATATCCAGTGGCCGGAACCCATAATGCGACAACCACCTTACATCCGCCTCAAAAAACGGCCGCAAATCCGGCATGCCATATTTCAGCATGGCGATACGGTCGATGCCCATACCCCAGGCGAAGCCTTGGTATTCATCGGGATCAAGCCCGCAATGGCGGATGACATTGGGGTGCACCATGCCGCAGCCCAAAATCTCGAGCCAATCCTCGCCCTCGCCAAAGCGGATTTCGCCGCCCTTGCGCGAGCATTGGATATCGACTTCGACGGACGGTTCGGTAAACGGGAAGAAGGAGGGACGAAAGCGCATCTTGACGTCATCGACCTCAAAGAAGGCTTTGCAGAATTCGGCCAAAATCCATTTCAAATGGCCCATATGCGAGCCCTTATCGATGACAAGACCTTCGACCTGATGGAACATCGGCGTATGCGTCTGGTCCGAGTCACAGCGATAGGTGCGGCCCGGAATGATCACGCGGATCGGCGGCTTTTGCGTCATCATGGTGCGGATTTGCACGGGACTTGTATGCGTGCGCAAGAGCTTGCGCTCGCCCTTATCGTCGGGGTTGAAGAAGAACGTATCGTGCATTTCACGCGCCGGATGGCCGAGCGGGAAATTCAGCGCCGTGAAATTATAAAAATCATTTTCGATATCCGGGCCTTCCGCGACCGCAAACCCCATATCGCCGAAAATCGTCGTGAGCTCTTCGATGACTTGGCTGATCGGGTGGATGCGCCCGCGGGCATTGTCGGACGGCTGCACGGGCAGCGTGACATCCACGCGCTCGGCGGCCAGACGGGCTTCAAGGGCTGCGTCTTTCAGCACCGTGCGACGGGCGGCCAGCGCCTCGGTAACGCGGTCGCGCAAGCCATTGATCAGCGGGCCTTGCTCTTTCCGCTCCTCAGGCGTCAAAGCACCCAGCGTCTTGAGCAAAGCGGAGATGGAGCCCGCTTTGCCAAGCGCTGCCACACGAATGGCTTCCAAGGCGGCCTCGTCGGTAGCAGCCTTGATGGCGGTGACGAGTTCGGATTCAAGCGACGAATAATCGGTCATGGTGATACCGCTGGCTGATACAAACTAAGATTAAAAAAGGCCCGCGAATGCGCTCGCGGGCCCTAAAGCGATTACCTGTGCGGCGTTACTAACCGATTAAGCAGCAACAGCCGTGATATGCGCCTTGGCCTTTTCAACGAGGGCTGCGAAGGCAACCGGCTCATGAATGGCGAGATCGGAAAGAACCTTACGATCCACCACGATGCCGGCCTTGTTCAAGCCGTCAATGAAGCGCGAATAGACGATGCCATGCTCGCGCACCGCAGCGTTCAGACGCTGGATCCAGAGCGCGCGGATGGTGCGCTTCTTGGCCTTGCGGTCGCGGGTGGCATATTGCATCGAGCGATCAACGGCGGCTTTCGCTGCACGGATCGTATTTTTGCGACGGCCGTAAAAGCCCTTCGCTGCCTTGAATGTCTTTTTATGCTTGGCGTGGGATGTTACACCCCGTTTAACACGTGCCATGACGGATCTCCTTCGGAAGAAATGCTAAAAATGTGATGGAAAACTTATAACCTTGGGCGATTAGCCGTTTGGCAGGAAGTATTTCTTGACGTTGTAACCGTCGGTTTCGAACATCACATTGGTGCCGCGCAGATTACGAATCTGCTTGTTCGTCCGCTTGATCATGCCGTGGCGCTTGCCAGCCTGAGCATACATCACCTTGCCTGTGCCGGTGATCTTAAACCGCTTTTTAGCGGCCGATTTGGTCTTCATCTTGGGCATTTTGCTCTCCTTCGGGCGGCCGAAACCGTCCATTCTTAATAAACTCGGCGCGTTGCCACGCCGTTCGCGTCGACATTGAGCGAAATAAACCGCCACGGCAGCCCTTAATCAGCCGGGCGGTTTGAAGCGTCGGTGTATAGAAGGAATGATCGGGGTTTGCAACGGGTGGAGGGCGATTTTTCCGTGTCCCCGCCTTCTTTTTAGCCTAACTTGTCATCTTATGTCCGATTCTTCTCTCATCCTGCCGCCCGATGGCCGCCAATCTGAAACCGCGCTGATGATCCAACGCGGCACAAGGCGGCTTTTGCGCGATTTGGGGTTTGCGAGCGTTACCGAACTCACGCTAGCCTCGAACCGCCGCGCTGACCTTGTAGCATTGGGGGACGATGGCACGATCTGGATCATCGAGATCAAATCGAGCATCGAGGATTTTCGGGTGGATCAGAAATGGCCCGATTACCGCCAGCATTGCGACCGGCTGTTCTTTGCCATCCCGGAAAGCGTACCCCACGAGATTATGCCGGAGGATGCGGGGCTTATTCTGGCGGATTCATATGGTGCGGCCGTGCTCCGTGACGCGCCAGAGCACCGTTTGGCAGCTGCAACACGCAAGGCTATGCTCGTGAGGTTAGCGCGGATGACGGCTGAAAGGCTGCACCGGCTGGCCGATCCAGAGCATTATTAAGACAATAAAACAAATCCCTCTCCTTTAAGGAAAAGGTGTCGCGAGACGCGACGGATGAGGTTCTGATGGCAAATGCTAGGCCCTCATCCCCCTGCTCCGCAGGTACCTTCTCCCTCAGGGAGAAGGAAATAGTTACGCATCCGCCATGCGCTCAAACTGGCCGGCTTTGCGGAAGCGATAGAGATAGCTCGGCACAATGGCTTCTACCGTCTCGCCCTCAATACCCATGCCCTCAAGCGTCAAACCATTCTGCTTAGCCTCATCCGACACAACATTGTCGCGCTGAAGCAAGGTCACCTGATCGCGCGTCAACCGAAGCGCTGACGGCAATACGAGCCCGAAGGTCACCGTATCGATCAGCTCAAAAAGCCCGGCCTGAAGGCGGGCCAAAGGAAACGGCAGCGGCAACAAAATACGCTTGCGGTTGGCCACTTTCAGCGTGATTTCCATCAATTCGCGGAAGGTTTTGACCTCTGGTCCGCCAAGCTCATAGGTCGCGCCAGCTTTGAGCGCGCCATCAACGGCCTTGGCGACGGCTTCGGCGACATCGCCCACAAAAACGGGCTGGAATTTCGTTTGCCCGCCGCCAATCAAAGGCAAGAAGGGCATCACGCGGGCCAATGCCGCGAAACGATTGAAGAAATCATCCTCGGGACCAAAGACGATGGACGGGCGAAGGATAAGCGCCTCTGGAACAGCCGCCCGAACGGCTTCCTCACCGGCCGCTTTGGTGCGGGCATAAACGGAAGGCGATGTGGCATCCGCACTAATGGCTGAGACATGGACGAGGCGCGAAATACTGTGGCGCTTAGCCGATTCCGCAATCGCTTTTGCGCCATCGGCCTGCACGGCGTTGAACCGCTGGCGGCCGCTCTCGGCCAAAATGCCAACGAGATTGACCACTGCGTGAGACCCCTTCACCGCGTGATCGACCGAGGCAGGAAACCGCAAATTGGCCTGCACCGCATGAATTTGACCGACATTGCCGAGCGGCTGGAGGAAATTGGCCAAATCAGGCCGACGGACCGCAACCCGGATACGATAGCCGCGCTTGGCAAGCGCGCGCACGACATGGCGGCCTAAAAAGCCCGAGCCACCAAAAACGGTTACTACCTGTTCGGACGCCGGAATCATGGACAAAGCTCCTCAATCGAAATTGTGCAGTGCTTCTAGTCAAAAATTGCAGGCTTGGGAAGGCCGCGCCCTAATTCAGCCGATGCTTGCCGCGAAATACCGCCGGATAAGCCCGAGATAGATTTCAGACAACCGCGCAATATCCGCCGCAGGCACCCGCTCATCAATCTGGTGCATGGTTTGGCCTACAAGGCCGAACTCGATCACGGGGCAATAATTTTTGATGAAACGGGCATCCGATGTACCGCCCGTTGTTGAAAGCACCGGCTTGATACCGGTCGATTCTTCAATCGAGGCGACGGCCATCTCCACAAAGGTACCCGGCGCGGTTAAAAACGCGTCCGCGTTCGAAGGCTCAAACTCGACCCGATAGCGCACATCATTACCGGCCAACCGATGCAAGCGCGCTTCAATCTCGGCGGCAAGCGTGGCATGCGTCCATAGATCATTGAAGCGGATATTAAACTTCGCTTCTGCCGATTGCGGAATGACATTGCCCGCTTTGTTGCCGACATCGAGCGTCGAGAATTCGAGATTAGACGCGCCAAAATGCGCCGTGCCTTGATCAAGCGGCTCAGCCATTAGCCCACCGACAAGTTTGACGATGCCGCGAATGGGGTTTTCGGCCAAATGCGGATAGGCGATATGGCCCTGCTTGCCCTCAACCACCAGACGGCCTGACAGCGACCCGCGCCGCCCGATTTTGATCATGTCGCCCAAGCGCTCGGGATTGGTTGGCTCGCCCAAAATACAATGGTCAAACCGCTCGCCCCGCGCTTTGGCCCATTCAAGCAGTTTGATGGTACCGTTGATGGCGGGGCCTTCTTCATCACCCGTAATCAGAAAGGCAATCGAACCTGTGAACGCTTCGCCCGCCTCTTCCAAATAAACCAGCACGGATGAAACGGATGCGGCAACGCCGCCCTTCATATCCGCAGCACCACGGCCATACAGAATACCGTCAACGATTTCGCCAGAGAACGGCCCTTGCGTCCAGCGCGTCTCATCCCCTACCGGCACAACATCGGTATGCCCCGCAAACATCAGGCAGGGCGCACCCGTGCCAATGCGGGCATAAAGATTATCAATATCGGGCGTATTGGCATCGGAAAAACGGACGATGTGGCTCTCAAAGCCCGCTGCTTGCAAGATACCATGCAACAGCTGAAGCGCCCCACCCTCCGCCGGTGTAACCGAAGGACAGCGGATGAGGGCTTGGGTTAGGGCGATGGCGTCTTTGGGATTGAGGCTCACCGATGATCAATCCCTGAGCAGCTCATTGATCCCCGTTTTGGCGCGTGTCTTGGCATCGACGCGCTTGACGATAACGGCGCAATAAAGCGATGGGCCCATCGTGCCATCGGGCAGCGGCTTGCCGGGCATCGAGCCGGAGACAACCACCGAATAGGGTGGCACGCGGCCCATAAACACTTCGCCCGTTTCGCGGTCGATGATCTTGGTCGACTGGCCGATGAACACACCCATCGAAATCACCGAGCCTTCGCCGACCACCACGCCCTCAACCACCTCCGAACGCGCGCCGATAAAGCAATTGTCTTCGATAATCGTCGGGCCTGCTTGCACCGGCTCAAGCACGCCGCCAATGCCGACGCCGCCGGACAGATGCACATTTTTGCCGATCTGCGCGCAAGAGCCGACGGTCACCCACGTATCAACCATGGTCCCGGTGTCGACATAGCCACCAATATTGACGAAAGACGGCATCAAAATAGCGTTTGGCGCGATAAAGGCGCCCCGGCGCACGGTGCAATTCGGCACGGCGCGGAAACCGGCGGCCTTAAACTCCGCCTCGCCCCAGCCCTCGAATTTCGACGGTACCTTGTCCCACCATGACGAACCCGCCGGACCATTCGACATCAGCCGGTTATCGTTCAGACGAAACGACAGAAGAACGGCCTTTTTGAGCCATTGATGCGTCACCCACTCGCCATTCGCCTCTTTGGTTGCGACACGCAAAGCGCCGGAATCGAGCCGGTCAATGGCATAATCGACCGCCTCACGAACCTCGCCCTTGGTCGAGGGGTTCAATTCGGTGCGCTTTTCCCAAGCAGCGTCGATGATGGAGGCGAGAGCTGAATCATTCATAACGATTATCCGGTTTAAGGTTGCAAGGCGTTTGAACGCTTCTTATCAAGGCTTCGCGGATGTGTCACCTTGGCGTCGCTTAAGTCATTCAGAGAAAAATAATTGTTCTGCGATCGTTCCAAACGGAAGTCCCACGATGTCCATTATCATCCGAACCGCTCAAGAAGCCGACAAAAGCGAGCTTCATGTCATGATTCAAGAAATCGACCTCTATTTCCGCTCGCTCGAGCCGGGTGCGCCGTCTGAATATATCTTGCTTACCAGTGGTGAACGGCGGGACTTTACCCATACGGCGGAGCTGAGCTTCGGCCCCAATCCGTTCTGCACGACGCTAATCGCCGAACTCGATGGCGCCAAAGTGGGCTATCTGGCGTATCATACCGGCGTTTTTAATACCGACCCGGCGATTTATATCGCCGGGCTCTTCATCCGGAAACCGGCGCGCAACAAGGGCGTTGGTCTCGCTCTCATGGCGCAGGCTGAGACGATTGCGATCCAACGCGGGGCAACGGCGCTGACGTGGAATGTTTGGCATGAAAACCTTTCCGCCAAACGCTTTTACGAAAGGCTCGGCGGGGAAGTGTATGAGGATGATGTTGTCATGGTGAAGCGGGTGGCGTTAATCAACCCGCTTTAATCGTTTCAATCAGTTGCGGTTGCCGTGCGAGCAATTTCAACAATACATAAGTCGGCCAACTGGGTTGGGCAACGCCGCGCTCATATTTTGAAAAACTGTTCGGCGAGCCTGTCAGCAACAGGCTGGCATCGCGCTGGGTAAGTCCGGCAGAGGCACGAACGCGTTTGGCAAGCGCTTTGGCTTGCGCAGCATACATGCTTTTCAATTCGACCAGCGCAGCGTCAAGCGGCTCGGAATCCGTGCCTGTGAGTATGCCATCGCCAGCATCCTCAGGAAACCATCCTTCAATTTCAACCGATTTGGAAAGGCCCATGTAAGAAACGATTTCGTCCCGTCGGGCACGATAAAGTGTTGCGCCCGTTTCGGGATGGATAATGGTTTTGACCGCGCTCATTTCATTTTTCCTTCAAAGACAACAGGACAAATTCGGTCACAACTGCATCAGTAAATTTCACATAGAGCACTCTGTCTTTATCGGCCAGATGATACACATCCTGCCATTGTCGATGATCGTGAAAACTTGTCATCGATTTGAAGAAATGCTTCCGCTCCAGCCTATTCACCAATGCCGCAACATCGGATACCGAATAGCCTAATGCCCTCGCCGAACGAGCCGCCGTAAGGGTAATGGCGCGCCCGCGCGAAAAAGCCGCTTGGAACGCTTTCAAATCATGACTTGGCTTTCTCTTTTCCATCCAGAAAATAAACCTTTAAGGTTGTTTTGTCAAGATCAGAATGGGCTTCCTCTAACGTCTAGGGTCTCTATTCATCATCGTAAGTTCAACCAATCCTCGGTTGCAGCGTTCGCCAAATCCCCTACAACTCCCTTGACACCCACCTCACGGACCCCACCCCATGCGCCTACACCTCAAAAACCCCCTCGCCATACTCGCTGACAATGCAGCAGGCGGGATCGTGATCGAGCAGGGCCGCATTGTTGAGCTTCTGGCCTCGGGCCAGTCTCCGTCAAAGCCGGTGGACCAGACCTTCGATGCCTCGCGGCATGTTGTGTTGCCGGGGCTCATCAACACGCATCATCATTTCTACCAGACGCTGACCCGCGCGCATCCCTCCGCTATCAACAAGGAATTGTTCCCGTGGCTTAAAGCGCTTTATCCGATTTGGGCGCGGCTTGATCCGGAAAGCTTTCGCGTATCGGTCCGCTTAGCGCTCGTTGAATTGCTGTTATCGGGCTGCACCACGGCGGCTGATCATCATTATCTCTTTCCGGCGGGGCTTGATGAAGCCATCGACGTGGAAGTTGATGAAGCAAAAAGGCTCGGCATTCGTATGACGGTGACGCGCGGCTCGATGAATTTATCGGAAAAAGATGGCGGCTTACCACCCGACTCGGTCGTGCAAGATGAGGATACGATTTTAGCCGATAGCGAGCGCTTGCTCACCCGCTACCATGACAAAAACGAGGGTGCTTTTATTCGCGTGGCACTCGCTCCCTGCTCACCCTTTTCAGTGACCAAACGCCTGATGAGCGAGAGCGCGAATTTGGCTGAAAAATTCGATGCGCGGCTGCACACCCATCTCGCCGAAACCAAAGATGAAGATGCCTATTGCGCGGAAGTGTATAAATGCCGTCCCATTGAATTACTCGAAGAAGTGGGCTGGCTCACGCCGCGCACATGGTTAGCGCATGGCGTGCATTTCACGGCGGAAGATTGCACCAAACTCGGCAAGCACGGCGTAGGCATCTGTCATTGCCCAACTTCGAATGCCGTACTGGCTTCTGGCTTTTGCAAAACACGCGAATTGGAGCGTGCCGGTGCGCCTGTTGGCTTAGGCGTTGATGGTTCAGCGTCGAATGATTCATCCAATATGATGGAAGCGGTGCGCCACGCTTTGATGGTTAATCGTTTGCATTATGAATCAGCCGAAGCGGTGACGCATCTCGATGCGTTGCGCTGGGCAACGGAAGGTTCGGCGCGTTGTTTAGGTCGCGACGATATTGGCAAGATTGCAATCGGCAAACAGGCCGATCTTGCCCTCTTCACGCTCGATGAACCGCGCTTTTCCGGTGGGCATGATCCGCTTGCAACGCTTGTTTTATGCGGCGCGCATCGCGCTGATCGCGTGATGGTGCAAGGCGAATGGCGTGCGGTGGATGGTATGCCGGTCGGTTTAGATTTAGCCCAATTGCTCGCCCAGCATGGCGCGGCGGCGCGGAAGTTTTTGTAACTTCGTCGTCCTTGCGAGCGAATGCGAAGCAATCCAGTTGATGATTAACAAGAATGCTCGCTGGTGATGCCGTGGATTAATAATTGACACTAGCTGGGTTGCTTCGCATTCGCTCGCAATGACGGAAAAAATTACACCATATCCTTCAAAAATGCGGCCAAATCTTTCGTCTTAAAATGCACATAAGGCACATCAATATCCATCTGCTCGCTGGCTTCGCGATAGACGTCAAATTGTTTTGGTAAAATCAAAACGGTGCGCATGCCGAGCTGATAGGGCACCAAGAGATTTTTTGCCAAATCTTCAAACATCGCTGCGCGCGATGGATCGATCTGATGTTTATCAAGAAACTTGATATAGGTGGCTTCTTCGGGCTTTGGCGTGAAATCCGCCGCGACAATATCAAACACCGCTTCGAATTTGTCGATAATCCCAAGCTTACCCGCCACATTGCGCGCATGCGCTTCGGAGCCATTGGTGAGAATAAGTTTACGACCGGGTAAATTTTCAATCGCTGATCCCAATTCGGGATTAGGTGCCAAACCTGACACATCAATATCATGCGCAAAAGACAAAAAGGCTTCCGGCTTCATGCCGTATTGTTCCATCAAGCCCTTTAGCGTTGTGCCATATTTTTGATAATAATATTTCTGCAAGGCACGCGCGGAAATGCCGTCAATGCCAAACATATCGCCTAAAAACAGCGTGATCCGTTGATCCACTTGCGGCCACAGCGCGGACTCGGGCGGATAGAGCGTGTTGTCCAGATCAAAGATCCAGACATTCACATCCGCAAACGCTTTTTTGACGTCAGAGGCAGCGTAATCTGTCACCGTGTGATCAAGGTCCCAGCGCCCAGATCCGTCAACAGCTCCAACAACACGGCATGGGGTACTTTGCCATCCAAAATGACAACGCCTTCGACACCCTGTTCAAGCGCATAAATGCATGTTTCAACTTTCGGGATCATGCCGCCCGTGATCGTACCGTCAGCAATGAGTTCGTGAATTTGGGACACGGTTAATTGCGGGATCAGATTTTTGTTTTTATCGAGCACACCTGGCACATCGGTCAGCAACAAAAGACGCTTGGCTTTTAAGGCACCCGCAATCGCTCCAGCAAATGTATCGGCATTCACATTATAAGTTTGTCCGTCAACGCCATTGCATACGGGCGCCAAAACGGGGATGAGTTCGCGGCCAAGCAGCGCGTCCAACACACGGCTATCGACGTTTGCAGGTTCACCCACAAAGCCCAAATCAACTTCGGTTTCGAGCTTGGTTGAATCATCCACCACCGTACGCGTCACTTTGGTCGCGGTGACCATATTGCCGTCTTTACCACACAAGCCAATCGCGCGTCCGCCTTCATTATTGATGAAGCCAACGATCTGCTTATTGATGAGACCGGCCAAGACCATCTCAACCACATCCATGGTCGCTTTATCGGTCACGCGTAAACCGGCAGCAAATTCGCTTTTGATGTTAAGACGAGACAACATCGCGCCGATCTGCGGGCCGCCGCCATGCACAACGACAGGATTGACGCCCGATTGTTCGAGCAGAATCATGTCCTTGGCGAAGTCACGCGCCATCTGCTCATCGCCCATCGCATGGCCGCCATATTTCACCACAATGGTCGACTCGTCATACCGCAACATATGCGGCAGCGCGCTTACGAGAAGTTCGGCTTGTTCATGCGGATTGGCTTTGGTCATCCCACGATCCATTTATGATAGGAAAGAATAATGATCGGCCTCTTAGCTGGTCCGGGCGATTCTGTCGCGGGGGATCAGCGCGTTTTAGGCGCAAAAAATGCGGATATGGCCAAAATAACCCAAGAGGCGATCAGGATCATGCCGCCCGATGGCGCTGCCATCGGAAAAAGCGACTGCTCGAAAAAGACGCGTACGGATAAATCGCCGGAAAATAACACTGTACCCGCGCTAAGGCCTGTAATCCCCAAAAGCCCCAAACGATGGGCAAAGAGACCCGCCCGTCGGGCAGCAAGCCCGGCAAGGATTGCGGGCGCATGGACAAGCGCCATCAAGGCCGCTGATTGCAGCGAAGGCGCGGAGGTGAGATGCGCGGCGGCAGCGGCGAGCGCCACGCCGGACGCGCCAAGTAGCCCCGCAATACTGCCCAAAATCCGCTCTATGATCGCCATCAGACGTGCACGCCGCGTTGCACGAGCAAGCGCATAATGCCTTCGCGGAGCTCGCCAATACCGTCGCCGGTTTCCGACGAGGTAAAGAGAATGTCGGGATGCGCGGCGGGCCGTTTGATCAAGCCAGCTTTGACGCTTTCAATCCGCGCATCCATTTCGCTTTTTTTCACTTCGTCTTTTTTGGTGAGCACGACCTGGTAGGGCATGGCCGAGACATCCAGCAGATCCAACATTTCCAAATCCGGCGGCTTCAACCCGTGCCGACCATCGACCAGAACAAAGACGCGCATCAGCGACGAGCGGCCTTGCAAATAGGCGTGCATCAGCTTGGTCCAGTCCGAGATTTTTTCTTTCGAGACGGCCGCATAGCCATAACCGGGCATATCCACGAGGCGCAGCGGCTCGCTGCCCGGCACACCAAGCGCAAAGAAATTAAGCTGCTGCGTTCTGCCGGGCGTGTTCGATGTCCGCGCGAGCGAGTTACGGCCCGTCAGCGCATTGAGTAGTGAGGATTTGCCGACATTCGAGCGGCCCGCAAAAGCAATCTCAGCGGGGCCTATTGGCGGTAAACCGTCGATTTTTGAAGCAGCCCAAATGAACTCGCAATGGCCCGCAAAAAGCTTGCGACCGCGCTCGAAAAGATCATCGGGCTCAAGCTCGGTCATTATGATTTCTTGCGAACCAGACCAGCAAAGGTTTTCGCCAAATTATCCCACAGCTCCACCTTCACACCATGACGCCGCATGATGAGATATTGCTGGGTAACCGACAGCGTATTGTTCCATGACCAATAGATCACGAGGCCGGCAGGAAACGAGCCGAGCATGAAGGTGAACATCACCGGCATCCACGAGAACATCGCCTGTTGCACAGGGTCTGGTGGAGCTGGGTTCATCTTCATCTGCACGAACATTGTGACGCCCATGATCAAAGGCCAAATGCCGATCATCATAATGGTCGGTGGCGTCCATGGAATGAGACCGAACAGCGTGAAGACCGAGGTTGGATCAGGCGATGCAAGATCGTGAATCCACCCGATAAACGGCGCGTGCCGCATTTCGATGGTGACGTAAAGCACTTTATAGAGCGAGAAGAAGACCGGAATCTGAATCAGCATCGGCCAGCAACCGGCGATCGGATTGATCTTTTCCTTTTTGTATAGCTCCATCAATTCCTGCTGCTGCTTCACCTTATCATCCGGGAAGCGCTCGCGAATGGCGGCCATTTGTGGCTGCACCGCTTTCATCTTTGCCATCGAAGCATAGCTCTTATTGGCAAGCGGGAAGAAGGCGGCTTTCACCAAAACGGTAACGATCAAAATCGCGAAACCGAAATTGCCCGTCCAATGATAGAAGAACTCCATCATCTTAAAGAGCGGCTTGGTGAAGAAATAGAACCAGCCCCAATCGATCAAAAGATCGAACCGCTTTATGCCCAGCGTTTCGGCATAGCCATCAACGGTCTTCACTTCCTTCGCACCGACAAAAAGGCGCTTGGCGGATGTCACCGATGAACCGGCCGCAACGGTCAAAGCCGGTTGCGTCATATCCACCTGATAGATTTTGCCCGGTCCATCAATGCTGCGGAACACAGCATCATAAGGCGTCGCCTGATCCGGCACGAGCGCTGCCGCCCAATATTTATCCGTGATACCGGCAAAGCCACCCGTCGCCGTTTTATATTGCGTGCCCTTGCCTGATGCGCCTGGCACCGGATCGGCTTTGTCGGCCTTGTCATAGGTCAGCTCAGCCAGACCTTGGTCGCCGATAAAGCCCACAAACCCTTCATGCAGTACATAGGTACCGACAACCTTGGGCTTATTGAAACGCTCAATGCCGCCATAAGGAATAAGGGTGGCTTCCGTCGTGCCCGTGGACGTCACCGTATCGGTCACGGTAAACATATAGCCATCATCAACCGCGATCTCGCGTTTGAAGATAAAGCCTTGGCCATTGTCCCAGGTCAGCACCAAAGGCTGTTTCTCGGTGAGCGCCGAAGCGCTCGCCTGCCAAACGGTTGTGGATGATGGTAAAGCGATTTTGGTGCCCGGTGCGGCTAACCAGAAAAAACGGGCAAAATAAGCGTCCGGCGTGCGATCGGGAGAAAACAGAATAATATTCGGCGAGGTCGGGTCAACCGTCTCGCGATAGGCCTTGAAAGCCACATCATCAATATCGCCACCCGTCAGCGCAATCGAGCCCTTCAGCTTTGGCGTATCAATTTTAACGCGCGGGCCCGCTGCCAAGGCTTCCTCACGCGTCGCAAAACCACCGGCTGGCGTCGTCGTCGGCAGAGCGGCGGGCGTATTGGCCAATGGCGCGGTTTGCGCCTGATCGGGCAATTTCGCCACAATATCAGACTGCTTCTTCGTCTCGAGCAGTGGCATGCCGAAATAATATTGCCAGCCAACCAGCACGGCCACGGAAAGGGCGATGGCGAGAATGAGGTTCTTGGTATCTTGCATGGTCTTAAGGACTGCTCGGTAAGGGCTTCAACGATGGAGGCTGGCGGGGTTTCAAGCGCGAAATCCCGTCGATGAGTTCGGCGGTAAGGGTTTCAAACGGAGCATCGAGCACCGCCCGACGGCCGATAAGCACATAGTCCGTACCCGGGAAAGCTACAAGCCGTGCTTGCAAACGAATTGCTTCGCGTAACCGGCGCTTGATCCGGCTCCGCTCGACGGAATTACCCGTTTTAGTGGTCACCGTCAGCCCGAAACGCGGGCCACCTTCGGGATTTCGACGTGCGATAGCCTGAATCGTGAAAAGCGCCGCATGGTGGCGGCGCCCTTTGGCAGCTGCGAGAAATTCTGCGCGTTGCGTGAGCCAAACAGCGGATTTGGGGTCTTTCATCGATCCCATCCGTGTCAGATGAGCTCCCGTTTGGCTGTCAGCGTTCATGGCGCCGCCCACGGGGAGCTCAGTCAGGATCACGCCGAAAGGCGCTTCCGGCCACGCGCGCGGCGGGCAGCGATAACTTTACGGCCACCCTTGGTTGCCATACGGGCGCGATAGCCATGACGGCGCTTGCGAACGAGCTTGCTCGGTTGATAGGTCCGCTTCACGGTCGGTCTCCAGTCGTTTTTACAAATTTTTCAGCAAATTCAATGATTTACCGAAAAAAGCCATGCCGTGATCTCCGAAGCATTTGCCTCAAGAGCACCCCGTCAAAGCTAAGCGATGATCAAAGTCAGGCCGGTTAATGAAGGAAGGGGCCGCGAAAGTCAATTCGAGTCTCGCAGAAGATTCAACAAACTGACATATAAAGGCTCGATCGCGGGCAATCGCCCCCCTATCCAATCTGAAGGGCCAACCCGCCAAAAATCATCTTGCTGATGATAAAATGCACAAGAAGGGTTGCAGTCCCCGCGCCGAGAGGCTAAGGAACCCGCATTGGTCGCCCGTGCTCAAAGCGCGGGCCCACGCGCCCGTAGCTCAGCTGGATAGAGCATCAGACTACGAATCTGAGGGTCGGACGTTCGAATCGTTCCGGGCGCGCCATTTGCGAACAAAACTAAGAACATTAGCATTGCCAGTATTTTGTCCCGCGATAGCGGCGGCGAGTACGGTTTTATCGCCAATAATGCTGATTTTATAGCCATCAACGCGTATTTCCGAGATGCGGGCTCAGAGATAGACCTTTTTTGGGCCTGAACGTTCCCATTGCCGATTTTATCTCGTATCCGGTCGGTGAAGGCGATGACACGTTCCGGCGTTATCGCGCTAGGGCTAACTAATTGGTCCACTATCCGGTTGCGAGAGGCCTGATTTAGACTCAGTTTGGCTTTAAAGGCATTAATCCGATCTTTGATACGCCCTAGTTTTTCGTCTTTCTGCGCTCGCTAAACTCTCAACGCCGCGCGAGGCTCTTGAACGGCGCTGTCTTTACCAGAGAGCCGCCCTACAACTGAGCGCGTTCTGCAAACGTTGCTGGCTGCCGTCTGACGCCGAAAGCCGAGGCTCAGGGTTGTCGCGCACTCGGATGATAGATCGCAGTTTACCAGCAAGAAGTTTTCGGCCTTCCTGAAGGCCCATATCTTGAGCATTCGATTAGCCGGCGCGTACACTGCCATACTAAACTCGTCGTCAATAGCCTTTTCAATCTGCTCAAACGAGAGCGGATCCGCCGCAAAATCTATAAGAAGCGAGAAGAAACATGATAGAATATTCTCGAACATATCGCGATGTTCTATCATGCGAGGCGGTCAGAAACGGGATGATGTCGCCCGTCGACTTCGAACAGCAAAAGTAACGAAGCTCAGAGCGCGTTTAGAAAACTCGGAGCAATTCACTTCATGAATATTACATCCCCATAAAAATGAGGTTATATTTCTAACCTAAATTTGTACTTACCGGATAAATTGATCGGCATATGCTTCACCTAATCCAACATTGCTATAGTGCTTACGGCACATATCGATTTTCGTAAACACATCCTCATAACCTTGCACAGCACCATCTGGATCGACATAGATCATCGCGCCGTTTACTTGAAACATCGTGATCATTTCAGCAACGTCAGGATCTACAACAAGCGTGTGCGTTTCACCGGGTGCCTCATAAACATAGGTACCTTCGGTTGCAACCCAATCATGTTCAAGATAACGCCATGAGCCTTTTATAACATAACCATGGACGGGCTGCGGGTGACGGTGGCGAGATAACACGCCCGATTTTCTGACACGGAGCATATTCATCCAATATCCGCGGCTAGCTGAAAGACATAGCGGACGAAACCAGACATTGTCGGCCTGCGGCACCCATAGTCGCTCATCCTCAGGAATAGCGTTTGGAATAACAATTTCTGGAAATGCATCTTTTGGCTGCGGGTGGCGATACGGCATGCGTGCCGTCTCGTCATTATCCTTTAATCCGACGCGATTAGCCATTATGTTTGTCATAATTGTCGTCCTTGCATATCATACAGCGGAATAGCCACCATCGATTGGGATTACCGCACCCGTTATAAATCGAGCGGTGTCCGAACACAGATGTGCGACAACACCGCCAATATCATTCGGCAATCCCCAGCGCTTCATTGGTGTGCGATCTATAATCGCCTTGTTACGAAGTGCGTCTTCGCGTGCACCTTTTGTGAGTTCAGTCTCGATCCAACCTGGCGCAATTGCATTAACACGAATGCCGTCTGCGGCCCATGCAACCGCCAACGATTTTGTAAGTTGAACGACCCCGCCTTTTGAGGCTGAATAGGCTGGCGTTAGAGGGCCACCAAAGATCGACAACATGGACGCCGTATTGATAACAACACCGCCACCGGATTCAGCCAGTTTGTCGCGCGCCGAAACGCACATCCGCATTGTCCCTGTCAAATTAACATCAATAACTTTCTTGAACGCATCCATATCATATTCAGCACCACCACGGATAATCATCCCGGCACAATTGATCAATGCGTCAAGACGATCACATTTGCTCAAGACAGACCGCACAGACGCCGCATCGGTTACGTCGAGCTGATAGGCAGAAAGATGTTTACGGTCAGGAACGGCGGCAACTTCATCGGACGAAAGACCGGTGACAATCACCTCATAGCCGTCCAACAGCAGCGCTTCACCAATACCAAACCCAATACCACGTGCCCCGCCCGTAATCAGCGCGACCTTGGTGTATTCTGCTGATTTTACGCTCACCTTTAAATCCTCGATCTACTAAAGCGGCCGTAGCAATTGGAAAGTCATCGACTAATTTAATGATACTAGCGTGCAATTCAGACTATTGCCAAGATGGAAATGTTCAACCAGACTAAGTTCAAAATAAGTACATAATATAAAAATAAGCATATTTTGGGGAGAATAAGGCAAAATGAAGCCGCCTGTCTTCGATTATGAACAACCAACCTCGCTGCGAGCCGCGCTTGAAAGCTTGTCCCGAAATACCGGCACGTTCAAATTATTAGCGGGTGGCTATAGCCTATTGCCTTTGCTCAATGCACGCACGATTTCGCCTGAATGTATTATCGATATTAGTCGTATTGGCGAACTCCGCTATGTAACAGAAGAAGCGGGCACAATCCGCATTGGTGCACTCGCCACTCATGACCAGGTTATGAATAACAGCGCGGTTATTAGGGAGTGCCCGATTGTTTTTGAAGCCTACAAACATGTTGGCAATCACACAATACGAAACCGCGGTACGCTTTGTGGCTCGCTTTGCTTCAACGATCCAACCGCCGAGATGCCACTCATCATGAGTCTTTTAGGTGCTACATTTGTTGTCCGGAGCTCTTGGGGCTCACGTACCCTTTCAGCCAATGATTTCTTTAAAGGGCCTTTTACGAATAGCCTCATGCCTAATGAAATGCTTGTGGAGGTTCGTATTCCGCGCCAACCAGCCGGACATGGTCATAGCTTTATTGAGATCAGCCAACGGTATGGTGACCGAGGGCTTGCGGCGGCAGGCTGCATGCTGACGTTAAAATATGGAGTCGTTTCCGACGTTCGCATTGGTTTTCGTAATCTTGGTGAAGGGCTAGGTAGGGTTCGTGCCGTTGAGGCGGAACTGGAAAATAAGGCAGTCAATGCCGCAGCGATTGACGCGGCATCGACTGCCGCGCGACAATCAGTGAGGCCTGAAGCCGACATGCATGCCGATGCTGAATATCGCCGCGATGTCGCCGCCACCTTAACAAAACGCGTTATCGAAACTGCGTTGATGCGCGCCGGACAAACCTCTCATGTTCCATCATTTTCAGGCAGGCTTTCATGAAAGAGCGCGATATTCAGGTTACCGTAAATGGCCGAAACGCAAAGAAGCGTATTGAGGCACGAATGCTGCTTTCTGATTTCATCCGCCATGAGCTGGGTCTAACGGGAACCCATGTTGGCTGTGAAAATGGCGTTTGTGGTGCTTGTACCATTTTGGTTGACGGAACCGCTGTCCGATCATGCTGTACGTTAGCCGTACAGACAGAGGGATGCCACATTGAAACGATTGAGTCACTTGGGCGCGTTAATAAATTAAGCCCACTTCAACAGGCCTTTTGGGAAAAACACGGATTGCAGTGTGGTTTCTGCACACCCGGCATGCTGATGATTATGACTGAACTGCTTCGTCAAAACCCAAATCCTGATCGCGCCCAAATTCGAGAACGACTGAATGATAATCTCTGCCGTTGCACCGGCTACGAGGATATTATCAGCTCGGTGGAACGAGCAGTTGAATTAATGCGCGCTGAACGAGGAGTTCAATAATGGCTCAAGCAGGCAAAATACACTCACCACCAAAAGGGCGGCAGAAGGAAAGCGCAGATCAGAATCTAAAAATCATCGGTACGCGGATGAAGCGTAAGGAAGATCCTCGTTTTCTAACGGGAAACGGACGGTTTATTGATGATGTTTCGCTACCGCATATGGCACACGCCGCTGCTTTGAGAAGTCCTCACGCTCATGCGCGGATTCGTTCCATTGATAAAAAAGCGGCAGAAGCCCTACCTGGCGTTTTGGCGGTCATCACCGGCGAAGAGGCAGCACTCGAAACAGGACCATTGCCTTGCTTTGCCAATCCTCCGGTTGAGCAGCGCTGCATCGCCCTAGGCAAAGTGCGGCATGTGGGAGAGCCAGTTGTACTGGTAGTGGCTGAAACACGCTATATTGCCGAAGATGCGGCAGCACTTGTGAAAGTTGAATACGACATCTTGCCCGCCATTTCAGATATGCTGGATGCTCTGAACTCTAGCGGCGATGCCGTTCTTCATCCGTCACGAGGACCCAGCAATATCGCAGAACACCGAAAATATACCTTTGGTGCCGTTGACGAAGAATTTGCGAATGCCGCCCATATTGTTAAGCGACGGCTGCGTTGGGCCCGCTCTGGCGGCCAACCCATTGAGACGTGCGGTGCCGTCGCAAATTTTGACGAAGGATCAGGAAAATTTACGATCTACGCCAATACCTCAATGTATAATTATATCGGTTTTACAATCGCCGCCTCGCTTAATGTCGAAAGCCATCAGCTCAATATTATACCCATGGATGCTGGCGGTAGTTTTGGTTCAAAATTATTTCTGCATAAAGTGCCTGTACTCGCTGCCACGGCAGCACGGATCGTTGGTCGGCCCGTAAAATATGTCGAAGACCGTGTCGACAATATGATGGCTTGTGACAATCATGGCTCTGATCGAATTTACGATGCAGAGCTTGCGATTGATTCATCTAACCACATGACGGCACTCCGATATCGCGTCATCGACGACTATGGTGCCTATCTACAGTATGGCCTTGGTACGCATGGCAACGGCTTTTCACAAACCGTCGGGCCTTATCGTATTCGTGCTGTTGGAGCTGAAATTATTGCTGTTCTGACCAATAAATGTCAGCAAGGGGCGTGTCGCGGATTTGGTTCCGAAGTTACCAATTTCATGATTGAACGCATGGTTGATGCAGCCGTCAGCGAATTAAAGCTTGATCCAGTTCAATTCCGCTACGACAATTTTATTCAGCCCGAAGAATTTCCATACCAGATTCCAACTGGTAATCTCTATGATAGCGGCAATTATCCCGGCGCACTGAAAATGGCGCTTGGGATGCTTGACTATCAAGGGTGGCGTCGCAAGCAGCAAGAAGCCCGCGCAGAAGGCCGCTATATCGGCATCGGACTTGCGAGCTGTCAAGAAAAGGGCGTGTTCAGCGCTACCGAATTCTGGATGCTCAATCGTGAAAAAGGATTCGCCTTAACAAGCTCCCCAGAAAGCGTATCGATCAAGATTGATACCAACGGCAAAGCGGTAATTTCACTTCATGCGCCACATTGGGGCAATAGTCCCGAGACGGTTGCAACGATGGTGTTGGCCGAGCAACTGACACTTGATCCTAAAGACATTGCGATCACCTATTCCGATACGGATCACGGCCTTCCGGGAACGGGGCCTGGTGGTAGCCGCTACACGGTCATGGTGACCGGAGCAGTCGCAGGGGCCGCGCGAATATTGAAAGAAAAATTAAAGCGCGTAGCTGGTCATATGCTTGAAACCTCGCCGCATGACCTTGAATTTTCAAATGGCAGGGTCAGCATCAAAGGAATTCCAGGCAGTGGTAAAACGATTGCCGAAGTGGCGATGCAATCGCATATGTTCCGCCTCTCTTTTCCCGATGACGACCTGACATCAGGTTTGGATGCGAACTATACCTATGATCATCCGCTCGCAACTTTGCCAAAAAGTGAAAGTGACTTCGGTATTTTTTATCCCATTATGGGCCATATGTGCCACATGCCTGTTGTCGAAGTCGATCCGAAAACCGGGCAGGTTAAAATACTCGATTATGTGGCTGTCCATGATTGCGGGACGATGATCAATCCGATGACCGTTGACGGACATGTGCGCGGTGGAACAGCGCAGGGCATTGGAACGGCACTGTATGAAGAGTTCCAATATGATCCAAATGGTCAGCTCAGAAACGCGTCCTTTTATGATTATCTTATGCCACGTGTTGCTGAAATGCCGGACAAAATTCGGATCGGCCACATCATAACGCCTTCACCTTATACAGAATATGGCGTGAAGGGAGCGGGTGAAGGTGGCCGTATGGTAGCGCCACCCGCATTAGCCGCGGCCATTGAAGATGCTTTGCGGCCTTTCAACGTCAAAATTGATACGCTTCCAGCGACGCCCGCACGCATTCGCACTCTTGTACGTGCGGCCGAGAATCAACGCGGTTAAAATGATCTAACCGCGCCTCACGTGATCGGGCACTGGAAGAGGCGCATTGGCGCTGTCTAAGAATTCAACGGTTGTAAACGACAAGACGTTGTCGCCGATATTATGCAAATCGTGAATCATAAATTCACCTTTTCCATAACTCATATGTTTGGTGTCACCGGCCTTATAAGTCGCCTCGACGATACGACCATCATTGTAATGCGAAAGTGCCTTGCCATCGTTCAAGACCGTCCAGAAATAATCGAGTACATGGCGATGAAACCCTACCCGTTCACCCGGCTGAAGGCTGAGCGACCAAACCCGTACGCGATCGGTTTCCGACAATAAAAAATGTCCAACGCAAGGGTTGAATTCATTAGCTTTCAACTCGTCTTTATAGGCTTGCGGCCAGCTGGCCAATGGATCTTGTGAATCGCCTGACATCCTATCCTCCCTGCTTGAAACTAAAACGTCGGTGCCAACTCGCGTAAGCGACGAAAAGCCAATTCACGAGCGGCCGATACAGTATCGGGCGAACCATTTGTCGGCCCAATTGACACGAAGTGCGGGTTTGAAAATCCAATAAAGCCCAGCACTTCACGCAGATAGGGCGTTGCCAAATCCGTCCGCCCCCGATTCATGCCGGTTACAAAATCACTACCGCTCGCCAAAATAATGAGTACTGGTCGATCTTTCAGCAAAGGACGGTAGCCCGTTTTAGGATCAAACGTAAAAGTCAGCCCGGGCTGAACGACCATATCAATCCATTGTTTAAACTTATACGGAATGCCAAAATTCCACATTGGTGTTGAGATCACCACCCGATCAGCCAGTGACAGGCGCACCACCA
This sequence comes from Hyphomicrobiales bacterium, assembly GCA_947455725.1. GTDB lineage: Bacteria > Pseudomonadota > Alphaproteobacteria > Rhizobiales > Beijerinckiaceae > CAIUPE01. The sequence continues at coordinate 67,720 of CANGPL010000004.1, forward strand.
TCCGCTCAAGTTCCGCTTGCGCGTCTGATTGCTGTTTTGTCAGCGGGCGGCCCGATTGCCGCGCATATTTGGCATCAACCGCTTGAATGTCATAATTTGGTAAGGTCTCACGCCAGACATCAAGAGTATCGATATCCCACCCCGCATGGGTTTCCTTAAAACGGCTAATGAATGCCTCCGCGCCAGCTGCCGAAACAGACTCTTGACGCGGTGAAGCACGGAGATGGAAGAGTTTAGGCACCTTCTATCATATCCTTTTCATTCGAGATCGCGTTAGCTCAGCGCCGCCATCACGGCATCGGCCTTGGTTACTACTGAGACATTCTGCAAAGCGAAATTGATCGAAGCATTGTGCCATTCGGCATTCATGGTCGAACAGCAATCTTCTGGTACGATCATAAAATAACCTTTATCCGCACCCGTGCGCGCCGTATGTTCAACCGACATATTGGTCCAAGCACCGGTATTGATAATGACATCGCGTTTGCCGCTTTTAAGCAAGGTCTCCAATCGGGTACCTTCCCATGCGCTCATGCGCATTTTTTCGACAACGAAATCTCCAGGCCTAGGCTCAAGCCCAGAGACTGGTGCAGCACCCCATCCACCACGAACCATAGCTTTGGCATCCACAAGACCTTCGAACAGCGGCGCATTCAATGTCATACCGGGACCACCCGGTTCAACCACGAACCAAACGTGAATGATCATCACACCACGCGCGCGCGCTGCATCGGCCAGGCGCCGCACATTGTCCACGACTCGCTGGGACCGCGCGTGAGCAGGCGATCCTGAATCAGCGAAGGCACCACCTTCACTGATCACATCATTTTGTAGATCCTGAATGATCATCGCACAGCGGCTTGGATCGAGCGTCATGCCCTGACCGCCAAGTGCGGGAGACGATGCACGCTCGGCCGTATTGGCCGACGGGTTACGATTACGCGATAGCATATAAGGCTCGTTACGCGGGCCTACTTTGGTGGTTACCGTATAAACCGAATGGGTCGAGGTCATGAACAATGTACGAAAATCCGTACCACCCCATGAAAGATTTGCTACCAATTCCGGGACACGGACTTTTCCCAGCAAATCCCCTTTTGATGAATAGACCCAAACACCACCTGGCGCCGTCACCCAGATATTACCGCTGGCATCGCATTTCATGCCGTCCGGAACGCCCGCTTCCAGAGAGGATTTGATACCAGAAGCAAAAATGCGCCCATTGGAAATCGAGCCATCCGCGGCGACGTCAAAGACACGGATTACACATTGTACCGTATCATTGATATAGAGCAGCTTTTCATCCGGCGAGAAGCAAAGACCATTCGGCTGATCGAACAGATAACGATCAACTAAAAGCTGCGGTGCACCACCGCCGGCCGGTACACGATAAACCCCTTGGAAACCTAATTGACGTGGCCGCTCGACACCGTATACCGGCATGCGTCCATACCAAGGATCAGAGAAATAGATCGAGCCGTCCGAGCGGACAATCACATCATTCGGACTATTCAATTCCTGATTCTCGAAATGCGACGCTAATACCTCCCGTCGACCATCGGGACGTTCACGGATTAAGGAAGATGTTGCGTGTTCGCAGATAATCAAATTCAAATCGGCATCATAAGTCATGCCGTTACATTTATTTGACGGACGACGAACCTCGATGACACCGCGCTGCATATCCCAGCGACGTCGAACATCCGCAGGCATATCAGAGAACAAAAGATAATGATCGACCGGATGCCAGATCGGCCCTTCGGTAAAGGTAAACCCTGTTCCGATTTGCGCCACGGGCGCGTAGGGATCGATCAAGCTTTCAAATTCGGGACGTAAGCTTGCATGTGTCATTGCAGAGTCCTTTAAGGATCAGGCCGGAAACCAATTACGTTTTGGCAATGATTGTACGATTGGGCCCGGTACTTGATCATGCAAACGCCCCACCACCTCACCGCCTTCAATTTTGCAGGGGCGATCATGGACAGGCAGCAAGAAGCGCGAGCCATTGACCAGCTTCTTGATAGCACCCTTCTCGGCTCGTTTTGTGGTTCCATGATTGCCTGTCACACGAGGCTCTGCATCATGCAATTCGTGGAAGGGATCCACAAGTTGATCATTGATGTCATAAAGAACATCACCGCATATCGTGGCAATCCCTTCGGCTGTGTGGACGTGAACATTCATCGAGCCTTCGGTATGTGCACCGGCTGCTTCGCAATAAACGCCTGGGATCAATTCAATCATGCCGGAAATTTCGAGGTCGAGAAGGCGCAACGCATGGCGCGTATGCAACCGGTCGATCAAATGCTTGATATCCGGAGCTGGATATTGTGGATGCATAAGACCTGAGACTGAATATTCCAGCTCTTTGCGATTAACCACGACAGACGTGTTCATCGAAAAAAGATCGTCTTTTCCTGCATGGTCGATATGGAGATGGGTATGGCAAACATAACGTACATCACCCATCCGCACGCCATGTTTAGCTAATTGATTTTCGATCATGTTCTCGTGGAATTGCAGCCCACGCATACCAAGAGTTTCCATAATTTGATTGGATCGAAAACCTGTATCAACAACAATCGGATATTTACCACCGAGGATCAAAAAACCAAGCGTCAAGACACGGCGCGTCCGGCCGCAATCGCGACCAAGTACCAGAAAGCTCGATTCAAGTTCGATATCACCATAATCCAAGATTTTAATTTCAAGTGCCATATGCGTGTCCTCCCCTTTTTTCGTAGGCATTCGCCCTTAATGCGTGATGCGATAAATTCGTTCTGCGGTATCGTGTAAAATTGATCTCTGTTGCGCCTCGCTCAGCGAACTTGTGGCACGCCGATAGGCGTCTACCAAAGCTCCATAACTGGTCCAGAGTTTTTCAATCGGAAAGTTCGAGCCGAACATGCAACGCTCTGCGCCAAACAGTCCCACGGTCTCGTGCACAATCTGCGCAATATGGTCTGGATCGTTACGGTGGATGAAGGTCCCTAAACCTGATAATTTCGAAACAATATTCGAGCATGAGGCAAGCCGCACCATACCCGCGCGCCACTCCGCTCGACCTTGATCCGTCAAGTCCTCCAACATGCCCGCATGCTGTATAATAAAATTCACGTCCGGGCATGTTTCGGCAAGATCGGCTGCATCCCCCATCTGCTTGGCAAAAACCTGAAGATCAAATGTGAAACGATAATCAGCTAAGCGCGCAATATTCCGTCTTATCGTGGGATCGGTTGCAAGATCGGGCTTGGCTGCAAAGCGGTAAAGTGGATTTTCATGCCAATGGAACTGCATGCGAACACCACGCATCCGCGGATATCGTGCCAGCCGATCCAGTTGTGGACGAACATCGTCTACGCTGAAGTCGGCATAGCCGATAATGGCATGAGGCCAGCCCTGTGTATCGGCCGTGCGTTGAACCCACGCAGCCTCTTCTTCAAAGCGATCAGGAGCCCAATTAACTTGTACATAGACCGATTTGACAATGCCGGACGAAGTCACATCCGAGCGATATTCATCGATCGAGTAATCACGGCGGATGGCTTCATAAGGTCCGAAGATGCGCGGCTGCATAGGGCCCACAAGCCAAGGAAGGTCCGCCTGACGCCATATATGATGATGACTATCAATAATCGGAATCACGCGGCTAATTCCTTTCCAAATGAAAGCAGATGCTCAACCATTGACGGTGTCGATCTGCCATCAACGAAGTCATCAACAAATCGCGCGATAGCCATCAGCGCTTCTGTTTGAGGTTTGAAATTTTTGCCAATTGCAAGAGGGGTCATCCAATTCAAACGCCAAGCACGACGCGAGATACGCGCGACGGCATCGGCAAGTGAAAGCGGATCACCGCGCTCTAATCCGTCGGAAATAATCAAAACTGCCGCACCCCGCACATAGCCCGCAAAGCGTGGAACGGCTAGAAAAGCCTGTAACGCGTCACCAATGCGTGTGCCACCATCCCAATCACTCACAAGGCGTGAGGCTGTAGCTAATGCCTGTTCACGACGCTTCAACTGCATAGGACGCGAGACCCGCGTCAACCTTGTACCAAATGTGAAAACTTCCATCCGAGGACTGACTTGCGCGAGCGCGTGCGCAAGACGAAGATTGTCATCGGTGCGTTGTTTCATCGAGCCTGAGACATCGATCAACAATAATATTTTGCGTTGGCGCGTGCGACGTTTCAAACGCGAGAGTTTAAGGATCTCACCGTCATTACGTGAGGCTTCTTTCAATGTTCGACGCAGATCAACCATGCGTCCGCGCTTGCCTCGCATTCGACGATAACTGCGTCGACGCGGCAAAGCCATAGGCGCCTCGCGCATTAGTCGACGCAAGGCTTCATCCCGATCAGCGGTACCGAAATCGCGCTGAACCAAGGCCTCGGCCCGAGCAGCGGCTTGTCCAGCCTCATTGATCTCATCTGCAAGCGGCGGTTCGTCCTCACCGCTTTGCTCTTCCTGTACGCGAACGGTTTCTTCCTCGTCATCGCCCATCGTGGCCAAGGTTTCTTCACCGAGAAAGTGAATCCGAAACAGCGTATTATAATCGGCTAACCGTTCGGGTGGTGGGGCGAAAGTAGCCAGCCCAGCACGTCGAATATCTTCCGTGCTGCGTGGCCCCAAAAGATCAATCGCGGTCAAGAATGTGGTTGTTTGCTCGGGCGCAACCGCAAAGCCATTACGACGCAACAGCGTAGCAAAACTAACAAAGGGTTGAGCCGCGCGGGGGAGGCTATCCTGCATGCTCATGCGGTGGACTCCGCAATCAGAGCATCAAGCCGAGGTGCAATGAAGGATAAATCTTCTTCATCTTTTAAGGCGACCCCGATGGAACGCTTGAAAGCATCCGGCCAACGCGCACCTCCCTTGTTCAATAGGGTTGCGGCTTCGGCCCAGTCAACCGCCTCGGCAATACCAGGCGATTTACTCAAAGGCTCACGACGTAACTTACCCACCGCTGCAACAACAGATCGTGCCGTGGCTTCGGCTACGCTGGATGCACGCATCATGATAATCCGTGCTTCACGCTCAGCATTCGGATAATTAATCCAATGATACACACATCGACGACGAAGTGCCTCGTGCAGATCGCGAGTCCGGTTTGATGTCAAAATCACAACCGGCCTTTCGACGGCACGCAACGTTCCACGCTCCGGAATTGAGATTTGAAAATCCGATAAAAATTCGAGCAAGAATGCTTCGAATTCCTGATCCGAACGATCGATTTCGTCGATCAGCAAAACCGTTGCATCAGGCGCCCGTAACGCGGCCAGCATTGGTCGCTCGATCAAAAATGACTCGCCATAGATGTCGATATTTTCTTCACCAGCCTGGCGAATGGCCAGCATTTGGCGTGGATAGTTCCACTCATAAAGAGCGGCGGAAGCATCAATGCCTTCATAACATTGCAACCGAATTAGCTTGCGCCCAAGCACGGCTGCAATCGCTTTAGCCGCTTCTGTTTTACCCACACCTGGCGCACCCTCTAGCAGGAGTGGTTTGCCTAAGGCCAAAGCGAGATAGGCTGCGGTCGCAATAGCATCATCAGCAAGATAATAGGCCGCACGAAGCGCATGTTCGAGCGCCTCCGGACTATCAATGCCAACAATATTCGAACGAACCGACATGCTGCGTCCTTATCGACGGGTTTGAGGCCGCGCACCGCCCTGTGCCCGAATGCCACGTAAAACTTTTTCAGGCGTGATCGGTAGATCATCGACGCGCACGCCAACTGCATTAAAGATCGCATTTGCAACGGCCGGCAACACAGGATTGGCGCACATTTCACCAGGGCCTTTCGCACCGAAGGGGCCATCCGCCGCCGGCCGCTCGAGCACTGCAATATCATGGGGGCAGATATCTCCCGGGCCTGGCATTAAATACTCCACGAAATCGCGCGGCCCATGAATTGGCTCTGGGTAATAAGGTTCAGGCGTTTCGAAGAGGGCGTGACTTAAACCCATCCAAGCACCACCAACCAGTTGCTGCTCGACGAGTTTGGGATTTAAGGCGCGACCAAGTTCATAGGCGCTATCCATACGAATCATGGTCACCTCACCGGTTTCGTCATCGACATCGACTTCAGCCACGAGGCAGGCATGGGCATAACAGGTAGCGGGCGACATCTCTCCCGTTTCAGGATTGACCGCAGAGAGAGGCACCAAAAATATGCCACGACCTGAAATGGTACGTCCCTGCTTGAACTGTGCTGCAATGGCTACATCCTTCGTCGAAATACTACGATGGGGCGCACCTTTAACGTGGATGTTACCTTTGCCATCGGTAACCAAATCAGAAGCATTGACTTCTAATTCTTCCGCAGCGGCTTCCATCATTACGGCGCGCGCCTCTTGTGCGGCTACCATCACGGCATTACCTACGCGATGGGTACCTCGCGAAGCAAAGCTGCCCATACAATGTGGACCAGTATCTGAGTCAGCCGTATCGACATAGACATCTTCTACTGGAACACCCAATGTTTCAGCGCAGATCTGACGCGTCACTGATTTCATCCCTTGACCGAGATCGATCGAGGATAAAGCCACGGTAAATTTGCCCGTCGGATTGGAATGAACCAGCGCTTGACTTGGATCGCCTCCCAAATTCATTCCGATCGGATAGTTGATCGCCGCTATGCCGCGGCCACGAAGCTTGGCCATGATTAGCGTCTCCTTCCAAAGACAGATGAAAATCGAGTTGCGCCGTGTGAAGTCGGCGAAGGTGATGAAATCGGTGGTGCAGCGGATGGCGGTGCATTGACCGTACTTTGCACCACAGGCGGCGAGAACGACGATGCTGGAGCTGTTGCAGGTCGCTCATAAGAAGCCGCGACTGGTGCGGCTGCGCGGGAGCTGTCAGGCATGGAGGCGCGTGCGCTGCTGCCCTCTTTACGCGATGACGCGCGCTTTGCCGATTCCGAGAGGTTCCATTTGGCTTTTTCAGCAGCTACTTGGACACATTCGATCAAAGCTGTGTTCTTAGCCTCGCGACGATGCGCCTTCATATCGCCATCCCGATAAGCATTCAGAATGCGAAATTCCATAGGATCCATGTTGATAAGATGGGCGAGCTTGTCCATCTGACATTCAATCGCAAAATCCACCGCAGTGACGCCGAATCCCCGCATGGCGGTGGCTGGTACGCGGTTCGTGTAGACGCAGTAAACATCAGCGTGAACATTGGGAATCGTATAGGGACCGGGCAAATGGGCTGCGCATTTGACGACTGCATAGCTTGAAAGCCTCGTGTAAGCTCCACTATCAAAAATACAACGCATCTTGCGCGCAATGATGCGGCCGTCACGCGACATGGCGTCTTTGATATAAATACGCTCGCCGCCACGCGGCGACCCATATTGCATTTCTTCTTCTCGGCCCAACATATAGCGAACTGGACGCCCGGTGAGCATAGAACCGAGAATTGCTAGTGGCTCGGTCAGTGTGTCTACTTTTCCGCCAAAACCTCCACCAACCGTTCCACCAATAAAATGTAATTTATTAGATGGGATATCGAGAATTTTAGCAGACGTATCAAGTGAAAAGAATAGGGCCTGGGTCGAAGTGTAAACAACATATCGACCATTGGTTTCGGGAGCCGCGATCGACCCATTTGTCTCAGTCGGTGCGTGCTCAATCGGTGACATTTGATAACGCTCGTCGAGCACATGATCGGCTTGATCGAAGGCTCGCTCGACATCACCGAAGCGCAGCTTTTGGTGGTCATAAATATCATGATAGGTAAACGTATTTTTTGGATAGGTTTCGTTGACGATTGGCGCCCCAGCTTTCATTGCGTCTTCCACATCAAAGACGGTCGGCAATGGCTCGTATTCCACTTTGATTTTAGCCAAAGCTTCAAAGGCTTCGCGCTCACTATCAGCAACAACGGCCACGATCGGCTCGCCCTTATAGCGGACTTTATCAACGGCCAAGGAAGGCTCGTCATCCTTTCCGAAGTTGATGAGGCTTAGCAGGGTATTTATATTTCTAGGTACATCGGAACCACGTATAATACGGCGCACTCCCGGCTGCCGTTCTGCTTCGCTCACATCGATGCGGCGAAGGCGGGCATGGTGGTGCGTGCTCCGCAATACTTTTAAATGCAACATGCCCTGCAATTTATGATCATTGAAATAGGGTGAGGTTGCTGTGACATGGCCCAGCATATCTTGGCGTTGCGTAGGCTTCCCGACTTCATTCAGATTGTCGTCGCGTTCATCGGCAAAAATATCTTTTCGAAGTTCCAACATGGCGAGACTCCTTAGCGCTTCACAGCGCCGCTGGTAGAGACGGATTGAATGGCATTGATGATCGGCTCGTAACCCGTACAACGACAAATATTGCCGGAAATACCCTCGACGATTTCGTCACGCGTCGGCGTTGGGTTACGATCTAAAAGAGCTTTAGCCGCCATCAGCATGCCTGGCGTACAATAGCCACATTGAGCAGCAAAATGATCCATAAAAGCCTGCTGGAGCGGATGCAAAGCCGGTCCATCCTTCATGCCATCTACCGTCGTGACAGAGGCTCCGGATATCGTCTCTGCCAAGGTCAAGCACGAAAGCCGCGCTTCGCCATCAATGATAACTGTGCAGGCACCACAGCCGCCCTGACCGCATCCAAATTTTGGTGAAACATCACCGATATTTTCTCGCAACACGGTGAGAAGATTGGTTCCCGCATCCGCAAAAATGGCGACCTCGCGGCCGTTGTGGAAAAATTGCAACGCTACTTTTGCCATCTGCCTTTTGCCCCTTTACTCAGCTTGACCAAGAAGAAGGCGACGCAAATGCACGCCAATCGTTTCACGGCGATACCAGGCACTTGCCAAAGAGTCTGTCGCTGGCGACGTTCCTTCAGCCGCAACCGCGGCTATTGCGGCGGCCGTTGTCTGGTCAAGCGTTTTTCCTTCAAGCGCACGTTCTGCCGCTTTAGCGCGAATAGCCGTTGGTGCCATGGCGCCATAGGCAATACGAGCGCCCGAAATTCGTCCCCCCATATTTGGCAAATTTACAGCAATCGAAAATACCGAAGCGCCTTTTGGCTTAACGCGTGAGACTTTACGATAACGGAACGCATCCGGGCTTGATGGTCGTTCGAACGAGACACCAAGAACAAGAGCACCCCGATTGGCATCGCGGCCTGATAAAAACTCTTCCATCGGCATTTCCCGTAATCCATAGCTGCCATGAACAGACACGACCGCATCTAATGCGAGAAGGGCAACGGTAAGATCGCCAAAGGGAGCACGGGCAAAAAGATTTCCTCCCACCGTTCCCATATTACGAACCGCAGGCCCCCCGATTGACCGAACCACAGGATGAAGAAATGAAAGATCTTTTTCATTCAGAAGGTGAGCCAATGTGACACCGGAGCCAATTGAAAATCGTGCGCCGCTTGCACGCACTTGGCTTAACGAACGGTCTTTAACACGAACGAGCGTTGACAAAGTTGTGTCGCCTTCATTGACGGCACGCATCACCAAAGTTCCACCGCCACAGAAATGCGAGCCCCGCTCGGCCGATAGTGCGGCGGCAGCTTCATGGACCGTATCAAAGGTTTTGACACTTAGCGGCATAAGGTTTCTCCCGGTCTCACGATTGAATACTGATATAGGCGCGAACCGCGTCGAACCCAGCTTGATAAATATTTTCTGATACCATCGCCGTTATGCGCTCCTCCTCGCCTACCGGCGTGGTAAAACGACATTCCCAATGCCAGAACGTGCGATCACCATCGGTCACTGGCAATAAGCGTACATGCGCAACATAATTGAATAAAGGAATCGGTGTATCGAGCAGGCAATAGCAAAAGCTTTGTTCAAGATCAGATAGCGCCAGCAATTGTTCCCTCAGCTCCGATCCGTCCGCCAATTTAAAGCGACGAATACAGCCAATTTTATCAGACGGCAGGCTGCGCTCGATTGCACTTGAAGCAACGGCAGGATGCCATTGGTCATGTCCATTAAAATCACGCAGAACTGCCCATACCGCATCCGTTGGAGCATCAATGATCGTGCTTTTGACGATCCGCGGCATGACTAACCTCCAAAGGCCCGCTTGAGCGCATCAAATCCGCCTTGAAAAACACCACCGCCAATGGTTGCGATGAGATCTACTTCACGGTCAATCGCGCAATCAAATTCTGCAGTCCATTCGGCAAAGGTCCGCTCTCCATCAGTAACGGGCGTAAGTCTTAGTGTTGCGACATAATTTTCAACGCCCATCGGCGATTCAAGAATCGAATAGGTGCAGAACATTTCATAGTCAGAAAGGCCAAGTAGTTTTTCCCTAATACGGTCACCATTGCGAAGACGGAAATCACGAACGCAGCCAATTTTATCGGCTGGCTCGCCACCTTCGATGCGGCTCTCCGCAATCGCGGGATGCCAATTTGGCAAGCCATTGAAATCACGAATGCGAGTCCAGACCCGATCAGAACGTGCATTGATGACACTGGAGATATAAACGCGCGCCATGAGGTTTATCCCTTCTTGCTCGGCTTGGTGCCACCGCCCGTTTCTGGGGCCGTTGGAGGTGTATCTTTAGGCGGCGTGCTCTCCTTCGGTGCAACGTCCTTCCGGATACCCTGAAGGTCACGGGCCTCGCGAATAAGCCCCTGCATTTTGGTTAGGCTACCACCCTCAATTCCGATTTCCGACAAGACGGAGTCGATTAGCGGCGCTTGAACCCGATAGCGCAAGGCCGAGTCGATCACTTCGTCGGTAGCGTTGCGGCCACTACCCCCCGCAGCGCCACCCGACCCGTTCAATCCGTCGACATGAAGAATACGAATGCCTTCGATTTTCTCCATCGGCTTCACGCTCTCGCGAACGATGCCCTCAATGTGCTCGAGCAATTTACGCTTGAAGAGAGACTGTCTTGCGCCATCCGTGAGGACATTCTCTGCCTCATTGAAGAGCTTCTGCGCCTCTGCCTCAACAGCTGCCCGAATCCGCTCCGCCTCGGCCGCAATGCGCGTCTCCTCGGCTGCTTTCTCAGCGAGCAGAACTTCGACTGTTTTGCGCCGCTTGGCGATTTCGCTATCGCGCACCGTAACAACACGCTCTTGCGCTTCGGTTGCACGGGCTTTGGCAATCTCTGCTTCTGCTTGGGCCGCAGAGTGTTCCAACGATTTTTGGTAAAGCTCAATCGCCTTATCCATGAGCGCTGTCTCAACGATCTTCTCACGCTCGACTTCAAGCTTCCTCAAATCACGCTCGCGCAAGACACGAGCCTCATCGATTCCACGATCCGAAGCAATACGTGCGCGCTCAACATCTTCACGCGCTGCAATCTCAGCCTCTTGCAAGGCCTGAACCCGAGCAATCTCAAGTTGCTCAATCGCACGGCGTCTTTCAAGGCGAGCCTTTTCAAGGGTCTGCTCACGCTCGACATCGGTTGTCTCAACCTGCGCCTTGGCAACAATCTCCGCTTGACGAACCTGCCTGTCCGCATCAATGCGCTGCGAGCGTTTAGACGCCAACGCAATGACGCGTTCTTCCTCGGCCATTTCAACGGCCTTCTTCTGTTCGATGCCCATCACTTCGCGTGTTTTCGCAGACGTGATCCGATCCTTTTCGAGTGCAAGTTCGACATCAATGCGCTGACGCTCAATCGCGTCTCGACTCTTAAGTTCGGCGGAATTAAGCGCTTCACCCCGCGCAATTTCGAGACTACGCGTTTGCTGATCGGCGAGAATTCGCTCGGCTGCAACAGCTTTCTCTTGCGCGATACGAGCCGCCTCAATCGCCTCACGAGCTTTAATCTCCGCCGCTTCGACCGCCTGATTGCGAGCAATCTCGCGCTCGCGGATCTCTTCTTCAGTTTCGATCCGAGCTGCCGCTACATGTTGCTTGGCTTCAATTTCGGCGCGATCCAACGTTTCGTTGCGCGCAATTTCAAGGCTACGTGTTGCCTGCTCGGCTGCAATACGTTCAGCAGCATTAGCTTTTTCTTGCGCAATACGAACGGCCTCAATTGCTTCACGCGACTTAATTTCAGCCGCTTCAACAGCTTGGTTGCGAGCAATTTCAAGTGCACGAATTTGCTCTTCACGCGCTATCCGTTCTGCTTGCGTCTTGGTCTCGTGGACGATACGTTCGAGATCAACCAATTGACGGGCTGCTATCTCGGCTTTCTCTAGCGCCTCGTTACGAATGATTTCAAGTTTGCGTGTTTCACCTTCAGCCGCAATCGACTCCGCAGCCGTTTTCTTCTCCTGTGCGATCCGGGCAGTCCGCGTTGCCTGAAGCGCAGCAATTTCTGCCTCTTCTAAAGCGCGCTTACGAGCGACCTCTTTGCCCTCTGTTTCTTGCTGACTATTGATGCGGTTTAAGGAAATATTCTTTTCTTGTGCAATCCGAGCTGCCTCAATGGCTTCGCGGGCGGCAATATCAGCTTCATCAAGCGCCTTATTCCGCGCAATTTCGAGGCTCCGAACGCGTTCTTCTTGAGCGATACGCGTTGTCTCGGTTATTTCACGTGCGTTGATACCAGCCTCTTCAATCGTCCGATTTCGAACAATTTCCAATGTCCGCGTTTGCTGCTCGGCGGCAATGCGCTCGGTCGCCAATGCTTTTTCGCGCGCAATCTTGGCGGCTTCAATCGCTTGTTGTGCCGCGATTTCGGCTTCCTCAATCGCACGGGTCCGAACGATTTCCAGATTACGCGTCCGCTCATCAGAGCTAATTCGCTCGACATTAACCGCCGTCATTTGTGCGATGCGTAATTTTTCTGTGGCTTCACGGGCAGCAATTTCAGCTGCATCCACCGCGCTTTCACGTTCAATTTCACGACGCCGCGTTTCTTCTTCATTCTCGATACGGGCTTCAGTAATCGAGCGCTCTTGAAGAATACGTGCCTTTTCAACCGTTTCACGTGCCTTGATTTCGGCTTCCTCGATTGATTGCGTGCGATTGATTTCCTGTTGCCGGATGTCGCGCTCAGATGCGATGCGGGCAGAATCAACGGATTGCTGATTGGCAATCCGCGCCTTCTCGATTTCTTCACGGGCGGCAATTTCAACTTCTTCAACAACCCGTGTCCGTTCAATTTCCTTTTGACGAACTTCACGTTCTGATAAAATTCTGGCTTCGTTGATTGCCTGTTCGTTCAAGATGCGTGATTTTTCAATTGCTTCACGAGCCAATATCTGTGCTTGCTCGGCTTCCGTATCGCGTTTGGCGCGTTCGCGGGCAACTTCTGCCCGCTGTGTCGCCCGACGGACTTCAATATCACGTTGCTGCTCGAGCCTTGCTGCCTCACTATCGCGCTCGATGTCCAACGCCTGGCGTTCGGCTTCGAGATTACGGGTACGAATCTTGATCATCGAATCTTGTTCGATATCGTTACGCAGTTTGCGACGCGCTTCGATATCTTCCATCAATTTTGTCAAACCTTCAGCGTCGAAGCGGTTTGATGGATTGAAATATTCAAGATCTGTTTGATCAAGATCGGTAATCGCCACTGATTCAAGTTCAAGACCATTTTGGGCTAAGGCTTCAGCGGCAGCCGCTTTTACACGGCTGACATAGTCGCCACGTTGTTCATGCATCTGCTCCATGGTCATCTCAGAAGCAACGGAACGCAGCGCCGAAACGAACTTACCGGAGAGAAGAGTATGGAGCCGTTCAGGCTCTAGCGTGCGACGACCGAGCGTTGCCGCGGCAATCGATACCGCTTCACGTGTTGGTTGAACGCGAACATAGAAATCCGCTTCAATGTCAATGCGCATTCTATCTCGTGTAATCAGCGCATCTTGCTTCTCGCGAATAATTCCCATCGGCAGGACATTCATATTTACCGGAGTAAAATCATGAATGAAGGGAAGCACGAAAGCACCACCGTCAATGACGACACGTTCACCAAGAAAGCCCGTCCTGACAAACGAAACTTCCTTCGATGAACGATGGTAAAGCCAATTGACGATGTAGACGATCACAACAATTGCGATGATCGCCACAATCAGCCAAAGGATCATTTCACCAATCAAGACACCTGACATCTTCTTTTCCTCCCCCGACAGTCAGCCCCTTCTAGAGCGGTCCTACCAAACTAATTGTCTTTCGTTTTTCCGATCAGTTTGAAACGTCTCACCTGATCGGTCAATGCTCGCTCAACAGGTAGACGCTCCATTGAAGATGCGCCGTAAAAGCCGTGGCATGTCTGCGTATGCTTCATAATAAAATCGGCATCCGCAGGTTCAGAAATCGGACCACCATGCGCGAGCACAAGAACATCCGGTCGGACCCGCAAAGCTGCTTCTGCCCAACGATCGATCAATGCCGGGCAATCCTTTAATTGAATGGCAGTTTGCGCTCCGATGGCGCCGCCCGTTGTAAGCCCGAGATGGCAAACAATAATATCTGCCCCCGCTTTCGCCATTGCTTCAGCTTCATATTCATTGAATACATAAGGCGTCGTCAGCAAATCTTTTGCGTGTGCCTTGGCTATCATATCGACCTCAAGACCGTATGACATTCCAGTCTCTTCCAGATTAGCGCGGAATACGCCATCAATCAGTCCAACCGTCGGAAAATTCTGAACACCAGAAAATCCAATGGCTTTGATTTGATCGAGGAATATATCCATCTGGCGAAATGGATCAGTACCGTTCACACCAGCTAAAACTGGCGTGCGCTTTACAACAGGTAAAACCTCCGAGGCCATCTCCATAACAATGGCATTGGCATCACCATATGCCATGAGGCCGGCGAGTGATCCGCGGCCTGCCATTCGATAACGACCGGAATTATAAATCACGATCAGATCAACGCCGCCTTCCTCTTCGCATTTCGCCGATAGACCCGTCCCAGCACCTCCACCGACAATGGCCTCTCCGCGTTTCACCATGGAGCGAAATCTTGCCATCACCTCTGTTCGTTCAAAGCGTGCCATTTTTATCTCGCTGCTCTTTTTCGTGTCGTTGAAACGCCATGAAGTTCACGGAATGCAGTCGCGACAATCTTTGCAAAATCTGGGTGATTGATGTGCTGTGGTACAGTGATCAGCTGACGCGTCGATGTCTGGCGAACCGTCTCTCGTAAGCTCCGAAACAGAGCGGCATTGGCATCCGGATCATAAAATGGTTGGCCTGGTGCATCGAGTGCAGAAATACCGCCTTCGGGTAAGAAGAAGCGGACTGGAGCGTCCATCTGATTCAACCGTTCTCCGATCCAACGTCCCATTGCTTCATTTTCGGCAATAGTTGTTCGCATCAGTGTAACTTGCGGATTATGAACATGTAGTTTGCGAGTGCGATAGCTTGCGGGAATTGTTTCCATCGCACCAAAATTGACCATGTCGAGCGCCCCTACCGAGCCGATATAGGGCATATGAGCACGAATGATGGCACCAAACCGATCTGGTGTTGCAGCAAACACGCCGCCGAATAACATATCGGCAATTTCAGTTGTTGTTAGATCAATGACACCTGAAAGAAGTCCTGAATCGATGAGCTTTTCCATCGACTGACCACCAACGCCCGTTGCATGAAAAACGAGACATTCGCGCAAGGTTTCAAGTTCGGCAGCAATCTGTTGCACCGCAGGCGTTGTTACCCCAAACATCGTCAGTCCAATGGCTAAACGATCCGTAGGGTACGTCTCCTTATCTTCTTGAAGGCGGGCTTTGACCATACCGACCAAAGCATTCGCACCATTAGCAAGAACTTGACGCGAGATGGAATTAATACCTTGCACATCCGTTACCGAATACATCATCGCGATATCGGCAGGCCCGACATATCGGCCGACATCTCCAGATGCGACCGACGATATTAGCATTTTTGGAACGCCAACCGGCAGCGCCCGCATTGCGGGTGCCACCAATGAGGCCCCGCCCGAGCCACCGGCCGAGATAATACCTGCGATATCTGGCTGACGCTTGATCCACACTTCGAAGGCTTCAGCCATTGCGGTTACCGATTGACCGCGTTCACCATTGAAAACGCCAGGCCCGCCTCTGCGGTGATGCAAGGCAATTTCCTGCGCCGTTACATCGCAACTGGATATTTTTCCGCTTGTCGAAACATCAACAAGACGCGTCCGCAAGCCGCTGGATTTGATCATATCCTGAATGAAACGAAGTTCAGGCCCTTTGGTGTCGAGGGTACCAGCGACAATGATGATAGGCTGCCCGGCTGCGCGACCTGCGGTCAAAGCACTACGTTGTCCGGCCGAATTGTTTGAACCCGTGAGACCGCCAGTTACGACACGGGCGGCCGCCTCGATCCGTGCGGTCGAAACGGGCTGTGACCAACGGTTTGGGATAACCGGATTAGAGACATAAATTTTAGTTGGCCCCGAACGTCGTTGTGGCTGAACCGTATCGGCAGAAGAGACGGTCATCGCTGCTTGTTCGTGGTCCTCCGGTGAGGCTTCGGAATGACGTCCAACACCGAGAAGGCGCTGTTGCAACTCACGATCATTAGCCAATAGGCTCGACTCAACGATGCGGTTGATCCGCCCGTTCACCATAATAGCAACTTTATCCGAAATCGCAGTCGCGACACCGATATTCTGTTCAATGACAAGGATCGCCATATCGCCTTCTTCACCGAGGCGGATCAACATTTCCTCGACCTGCGATACAATCACAGGAGCAAGACCTTCGGTTGGCTCATCCATGATCAGAAGTTGCGGATTGGCTAACAAGGCACGAGAGATAGCAAGCATTTGTTGCTCGCCACCCGATAATTGCCCGCCACCATTATTCTTGCGCTCGGCGAGACGTGGAAAGGTATCGTAAATGCGTTCGACACTCCAGGCACCCCGGCGCCTGCCTGTGCTCAGTCGAAGATGCTCATCAACCGTTAGTGAGCGCCATAACCGTCGACCCTGCGGAACGTAGCCTACACCTAAGCGAGCGATTTGTGCTGGTTGAAGACCCAATAAATCCTGATTGGCCATCCGCACTGAACCACTTGACGCGTGTACCAAACCCATAATGGTTTTGCATAAAGTCGTCTTGCCCATGCCATTACGGCCGACCACCGACATGACTCCATGCTGCACGGCAAGATCGACACCTTGTAAGGCGTGGGAGCGTCCGTAATAGACATTAAGCCCGCTCACCTGCAGCATTGGCGGAGCAACATTACGACGCGCTTCAGCCATGCCCGCCTCCGAGATATAATTCTTGAACCTCGGGATCTGATTCAATTTCTTGCGGGGTGCCTTCTTTAAAGATGCGCCCATTATGCATCATCGTCACACTTTCGACCACACGCAACGCAACGTCCATGTCATGTTCGATAATGATAAAGCCGAAATGTGTGGGCAACGATGTGAGAATTTCGACGAGCTCTGCCCGTTCCGTTGGCGATAATCCAGCCGCTGGTTCATCAAACAAAATAAACCGAGGCGCACCTGCCAGCGCGAGAGCAATTTCAAGCTGACGTTGTTGTCCGTAGCTCAGCTCTGCTACCAGCCGGTCAATAACACCGGTAAGATGCACGGCCTCTATTAAATTCTCGGCAGCTTGTACCAAAGGGTCATTAAAGCGCGGACGGATGAATGAAAATCGGCCACGTGAAACACCCCGACACGCTAAATAGACATTGTCGCGAACGGTGAGCCCGGGAAACAAAGCTGAAATCTGATAGGTGCGACGAAGGCCACGACGGATACGCTCTTGTGGCGGGAACTCCGTGACGTCTTCGCCGAACAACCGAATTGTCCCAGAGCTTGGTAAAAAGTCACCGGTAATACAGTTAAACAAAGTGGTTTTGCCCGCGCCGTTAGAGCCAAGCACAGCCCGTCTTTCACCTGGTTTTACCGAAAGCGTGATGTCTGTAAGCGCGGCAAGTGCACCAAACATTTTGGTTACACCCCGCAATTCAAGCGCATTATTGGTGCCTGCCGCTGAAAGGCGCTGAGCGATGCTATCCATGCGCTCCACCCTGTCTTACCGTTGAAACCGATGCGTGGCGATTACGCCAGCGGTTCCACAATCCAATCACGCCGTCGGGTGAAAAAAATACGATGGCCAAAAAGCCGATTCCAATCAGCAAACGGAACCGGTTACCATCGAGCCCGAAAGCCACGAGAACATCTAAAGCAAACGTACGAAGGACGACATAAATCAATGCGCCGATAAAGGCACCGATGGGGCGCGAAATACCACCAACAACGGCGATAATAAGATTATCGATCGCGACATCAACGCTAACTGAGCCGGGTGATATTTGACCGTTGCCCCATACCAACAAAATACCACCAATTGACGCCATGAAGGATGCATAGACGTAGGCGGCGATCCGGTGTGCGTTGACGTTAAAGCCGAGGGCCGCCATACGCCGCGGATTATCACGAACACCTTGCAGCGCCAGACCGAAGGGAGCGCGGGATATCCAGCTCGTAACCCAATAACATAGGACAGCGAAGCCTAATGTTAGATAATAAAAGGGAACAGTAGAGCGCCATTCAACGCCAAGAAAATGCGGCGTTGCAACCCGATTAATTCCGGTATGGCCATTGAAAATAGCGTAGTTTTGGTTGGTAAAATAGAAAAATGCCGCTGCAATTGCGAGCGTTATCATAATTGTATAAATACCCTCGGTGCGAACCGCGAGCGCACCGGTGATGGTACCCAAAAGTGTCGCCAAAAATAGTGCCATTGGAACAGCAAGCCACCACGGCCAGCCAATCGATACCGATGCGATTCCATTCACACCAAAGATGGCCACCATGTAGCCTGCGAAACCAGCGATCGTCATTTGCGCTAGGCTGACCATACCGCCGTAGCCCGCAAGGAACATCAGGCTTAACGCAACGATGCCGAGCATGAACGACCATGAAAATATTTGATACAAAATAAAATCATTAGCGATCAATGGCATGAACAGTAGTAGCACCGCCACGATAATAACGACGGGATGATATCCAAAAAGCTTGAGAGAAGTTGAGCGCGATAATGAGGTTTGATCAATTCCTGTCATGCACTCACCTCGCCAATAGGCCTTGTGGGCGTATCGCTAGCACCACGACCATGATAAGAAAGGTGAGCACGACGGCATAAGTCGGTGCATAAACGGAACCGAGTTGTTCAGCGAGCCCAATGAGTAAAGCGCCCAGCGCAGCGCCAGGAATAGATCCCATACCACCGACAATCACGACAACGAGTGAGGCTAAAAGAAACCGCGTATCCTCGCCGGGCGATATGGACTGAAACGTGCCACCAACAACGCCTGCCATGCCGGCCAAGCCCGCGCCGAAAGCAAAGACCAGCAAAAAGACAAGCTGGATCGGCACACCCATGGAAGAGAGCATATCTTTATCATCAACACCTGCGCGGATGATCATTCCAATCTTTGAGCGGTTCAGGACCAACCACATCGCGAGACCGATCACAACAGAGGCGGCAAAAATTGCCAATCGAACAATCGGATAGGTCATATAAACGGCCTCTCCAGAGGATTTGATTGCCGTAACAAACGGCATTTGAGCGGGGCCAACCAACCAATCTGGAGTTTGAATTTGATAAAAATCACCTCCAAAAATCCATAACATCAAGTCCGCAAGCACGATGGAGATACCAATAGTGACCAAGGTCTGTCGGAGATCCTGACCTTCCATCCGCCTGAACACTAGATATTGGAGAATAATGCCAAGGAGTGCGGCTGCGACGAAGGCGACTACGAAACTGAACAACCAAGAGCCGGTCCAGGCCACGGTTTTAAAGCCCATATAACCGCCAAAAAGATAAAGCGAGCCATGGGCCAAATTCACATTGCGCATCAAGCCAAAAATTAACGTAAAACCGCTTGCTACAAGAAAATAAAGGCCACCCAAGGTAATGCCGTTTAGTACGGCGTTGAGAAAGACTTTCTTCTTGCCGAAGATCGCCTCAAAGCCGGGCGGCCATGTAGCAAATACTAGCCATAAAAAAACGAAAATCACCACGATAATAAATAGTGACCATAGTGGATGACGTTCAATAAAACGTCTCATAGGCAATCATCCGTGACGCAGCATTTGACGCGCATGGCCGGGCGTGCATCTAAACGCGCAGTACCTCGCTGATCAGTGAATCGTGAACGATCTCCCACAACCCCTCCCCTTTGTGGCGGCCTTATTTTTGTCGTGTATCACGCGCGCCTTTCAGAGAACGAAGCTAGCGCAACTTTCGATTTCGTTCTTGATCGACAGTATCTTTTTTGTGCGTCCTCTCGTCTCACACAAAATGGGTGTTACGACGGTAATCAGATGGCGCCATGCCCACATTTGCCGCAAAAAATCGCCCGAAACCGCTTTGTGATGAAAAGCCTAAGCCAAATCCAATATCTGCGACGGCATCCTTAGTCGTCACCAGCTTTTCGATCGCGTTTTCCATCACGAGTGTGTTGAGATAGAGATTAGGCGTGATGCCCGTTTGGCTACGAAACATCCGATAAAAATGCGGCCTTGAGAGACCGGATTCTCGGGCTACGAAATCAAGATCAATATCAACGCGTAAAACATTCTGCATGATACGAATCGATTTTTTGATCCGAAAGTCCATATGGGCATCGCTTGGGAGCGGCTTACCTCGATCTGGAACCTTACGCCAGCTCTGCTCAAAGCATCCCTCGATGAGTGTGTGAAGTTCGCTATCAAGATCATCACGGCTCGCAGCCATTTGGACCATCGCAGCCATTTTTTGAATTTGCCGGTCAAGTCCAGGGGTGCGCAAGGTTCGGGACCGCCCAAAGCGAAGCGGCGTTCCGTCACCGGTCGAAAACCATTCGGGATTGACGTAGAGAACAAAGAAAAATGAGCCCGCATGAAGATCTGTGGGCATAAAATTATGCGGTTCCCACGGATTAATCGCCACAAATGCATCGGACGATAGCCGGCATGACTCGCCTGACACTTCAACGATGCCGTCCGCACCGTCCAAATGAAAAATCAAATGCCCTTCACGATGGGCGTGAAGGTTAAATGACCGGTTGAGTTGGTAAACCGTCGCTCTTCCAAACCGGCCATGAAAAATGGCAAGCGCCCGACTCATTATTACGCCCCCCAGATGCAAGTCTCTTTTTATTTTAGACAAGCTTCTACAAACAGGAGGCGTTTGCAAGTCGAAGTTTCAAAAAAAATGCAACAGTCGGAATAAAATGGCCGGGCGTTTAAAAGCCCGGCCACGATGTAAACCCCTAAATCAGTATTTTTTACATTCCGGGACAGTACGGCTCGGGATACCAATTTTGGCAAAAGCAGCCGGATCATAGCCAAGTGTTTGGCTTACATTCGGGATAACTTTCACTACTTTACTGTATAATGTGCCTTTACCATCATCGATAACTTCGGTCACAAAATTGGTGCCAATGGCCTGACGATTGCTGTCAAGCTTGATTTGGCCATTCGGGGCATCAAGCACCAAAGACGCTAGCGCAGCCCTAAATTTCTTATGACCATCGCTCAAGTCACCATTGACCTTGGCCAACCCTTCGAAGAGACCCATCGCCGCGCCATAATAGTTTGTGGCTAGCAAGGAAGGGCTTGGGAAGCGCTTTTCTGGTGGGAAGGCATCTTGATAGGCTTTAACAAAAGCCTGCCAACTTGGCGCTTCCCACGTATCGCCCTGACCGCTGGCGGCAACTGTTCCAAGCAACGCATTTTTGGCGTTGCCCTTAGCAGACAGAATTGTCTGGTCCACCATGATGGAGCCACCAATTAGTTTCGCCTTACCACCCGCTTGTTGATATTGATTCAAGAAATTGACAGCGTCACCACCACCAAGACCAAGATAAATGGCGTCCACATCATCAGGTAGTGCCGCAATGACGGAGCCGAAATCCTTCGTACCAAGCGGAACCCATTGGCGATTGGTGATCTGACCACCCGCACCACAGAATTCAAGAGCTAAACCAAAGACTTGGGTGTAAATGAACGAATAATCTTCGCCAACGGTCGCAATCTTTCTGTAGCCTTTGTCTTTATAAATATAGGTTCCAAGGCCGGCCTGCCACTGTGCACCATCCATGTTGAAACGGAAGAAATTGGGAGCTGGATCGACATAAGTCGTTTCCTGTGCACCGGAGCCTCCATTGATAAAGGTAACTTCCGGATGGGTCTTTGCATAATCCTTGACCGCAATTCCTTCGTCACCTGAGAGCGGGCCGACGATGATATCAACCTTATCCTGTTCAACAAGCTTGCGGGCCGCGCGAACCGCCGAGTCAGGCGTTGCATCAGACGAACCCATGATGATTTCAATTTCTTTGCCACCAAACTTATTACCATATTTCTTCATGGCCGTTTGAAAGCCGCGAACGCCATCTTCGCCGAGAACTGTGTAAGTTCCTTCTAACGTGGCGAAAAGACCAACTTTAATCTTATCGGCAGCATGAGCTGTACCGGCAAGAAGCAAAGCTGTGAACGCAGCCAATCCAAGTGAACGCTTGATCATCCTGTCCTCCCAATTGAAAAACCAACCGCAGGCTTCCACGGCCAGCACTCTCCCCGAAACCAGCACCGCTGCCTTTTAATTAACAGTCGAAGCTATCCGTCAGACTATATAAAACGATGATCAACGCATCCCGCGTAATATTGGAAATTGGATTTCCAGTATCATTTTAAATGCTGCAGTGCCGAATATATTTCGCACCTGCAGCAATTTTGACGGGAGCCAAAAGTCGTCTCCATATTGATGAACGAGACGAATTTTGCCCATCAAAAAAGATAAAAGTGATCAAACTAATGGGTGTTACACCGTCCAAATATTCAAAATTATAACTTTATTTCAATAATATATTGGTTATCAAATTCATCTCCTCTGGTGCGCCATTTAAACCAAACATGCCGTTGAAGTTTCAATCGCCGCTATTGGCGGTTTCAGCACGTTTGATTTGAACGAACCACACTTAGCATGGCTGAATCAGTCGCATCATCGAACTAGGGGGGTCATTGTCCTATTATGAGAATGGCGACTTCAATAAACTTTTTTATCCTCAACTTTAATTCAATAAGACGGCCATCACCGCATCATTGAAACGTCTTAAACGCTAGCACTCATATTCATGTGCTGATTTGTTTTTAAGTATCGCCGCGAACGTAACAGACATCAGCGCTGCAATGATTGAATGCACAACCTGCAAGCTATCGTCCTGCTTCAATACGTAGTTTAGGCGCTTATACGGCGCTTCTTTCATCCTTACCTTAGAGTGGCGTTACCGGGCTGAAGAAAGGTAAAGCTTTCGGGCTTTTTTCTTCACTTTACGAGGGCTAATACGCCCTTAAAGCTCGGAACGCTTCACCCTAAAGGAGAAGACAATGTCGAATACTCCACACAAAGGCCAATCGGGCTCTGAAAAACCTAGCCATACACCACCAAAAGACATGAAGACACCACAAACTGATCAGAGCAAGACATCAGGATCGGAATCAAATTTCAGCCATACCGCTCCTGACGTTCGTGGCACAAAGCCACCAGAAGCCCATAAGCCTGGCGAGCATCGTCGGGCATAAATTTTCGGGCGGCGTTTCTAATCATGAAACGCCGCCCGATTATTATCTTTAAAAGAAGATCAGATCTTCTCGTGTTTTATACGAGATCAAATCGATCCGCATTCATCACCTTGTTCCAAGCAGCAACGAAGTCATGCACAAATGCTTCTTTCGAGTCGCTTGAAGCGTAGACTTCGGCAATGGCACGCAGTTGCGAGTTCGAACCAAACACAAGATCAACGCGCGTACCCGTCCACTTCACCGCGCCCGTTGCGCGATCATGCCCTTCGAACACATCGGCTGCATCGGATACCGGCTTCCACTCGGTATGGATGTCGAGCAAATTGACGAAGAAATCATTCGTCAGCGTTTCAGGCTTATTCGTGAACAC
>CANGPL010000005.1 GCA_947455725.1 Hyphomicrobiales bacterium
CACACCGCCACAAACATCGCGGTTAAAAACACCGGCAGCGCCTCGTAGCAATTGATATGCGCGGCATAGGCGCGGCGGCGATAGCCTTCGAGTGTCTGCATCCAGAGGCGCGGCTCGCGGTTATCATAGCCCGCACCCCATTTGGCGATGCCAACGGTTACGACCGGCATAAACGCCACGATCAACAAGCACCAAGCGGCTATCGGCATAGGCTAAACTCCTCTAACGGATATTCTACGCCTCAGCGGTGGGATTGGTTCATTCGGTGGTCGGCAGTCGGCAACCGTAAAGCGCTCGCCCGACTGCCGCCCACCTTGCAGCCAACCGCACTTCGTGCTTCATCGCCTCGCACCCCTACCGGAGAGCCCGCTCTTGGACGATATGCCGATCCCGCTGCCAAGCCGTTCCTATTCGGCGCTTGTCGCCTCGGGCGCGATTGAGCCCGATCAGGCGCAGCGCCACGCGCTTGGGTCTATGGATGCGCTGTGCCAGCACCTCGCCGCCTACGAGGCCAAAACCTCCCGCCTTTTGGGCTTTCTGCACGGCAAAGCAAAGCCACCCAAGGGGCTCTATCTCTATGGCTCGGTCGGGCGTGGCAAGACGATGCTGATGGATTTGATGGTCGAGGCAGCGCCTACGCCGCGCAAAAAGCGCGTGCATTTTCAAAACTTCATGGCCGATGTGCATGACCGCATCCACGCCTATCGCGCCAAGGTCAAAAACGGCGAGGTGAAGGACACCGACCCCATCCCCCCCGTGGCCGCCGCCATCGCGCAAGAAACCCGGCTTTTGTGTCTCGATGAATGCGCCGTCACCGATATTGCCGATGCGATGATTTTAGCCCGTCTGTTCGAGGCGCTTTTCGCGCGCGGCCTTGTGCTCGTCACCACGTCGAATATCCCGCCCGAGCGGCTTTATGAAGGTGGCCTTAACCGCGCTTTGTTTTTGCCCTTCCTCGCGCTGCTGCAAGCCCATGTCGAGACGGTGGAAGTGGACGCCAAAACCGATTACCGGCTCGAAAAATCAGCCGCCGCGATCACCTTTCATGTCCCCGCCAACCAAGCGGCCAAACACGCGCTGGATGAGCAATTCCGCGTGTCGCTCAAGGGCCACCCCCCCGCCCCGCAAACCCTCACGGTCAAAGGCCGCACGCTTAACGTGCCGCAAGCCGGCACAGGCATCGCGCGCTTTCCTTACGCGGATTTATGCAAAGCGGCGCTCGGCAATCTGGATTTCATCGCGATTGCGAAAGCCTACCCTACAGTGTTCATCGACGATATTGCCGTCATCGAAGCCGACAACCGCAACGAGGCCAAACGCTTCATCGCGCTTATCGATGCGCTCTACGACCAAAGCGTCAAACTCTACGCCACCGCCGCAGCCATCCCCGAAGCGCTCTACCAAGCCGACACCGGCCGCGAAGCCTTCGAATTCGCCCGCACCGCCTCAAGACTCTATGAGATGCAATCCGAAGACTACCGCACGCTGCCCCATGGCCGAAGGGTAGGGATGTAAAAAACCCGGACCGCGCGCCTCCCGGCGCGCTTGCATCTAATGCGAGGCAGGAGCCTCGCGGTCCAAACAGTTTCAACCAACTCGACCTCATGGTGAGCCGACGCGAAGCGTCGTGTCAAACCAAACCCTGTCATCTTTAGACACAAAAACAAAACTCTACCGGTTAAATTTTCGAAAATTTCGTTATTTCCTGACAAAACTTTCGATCTGCACAAGATTCTCATGGCGTCGGTGGACAAAATTCGGCTTCATGCCGTGTGGTTCGCGCCTGCGTGCGAGGGAACCCTATATCCACCGGGCTTTCAATTCCTCTTCGGTCGGTGGTCGACGTTTTCGGGTTAGGTATAGCCCGTATTGTTGATCGCCATGTTCCACGTCACGGAGAATTGAAACCTTATCCCAAATAGCGTGAAGAAACCGGACCTCGCCGCGCTCGTAAGCGCGTTGAGTGGCCCATAAGCAATCATCAATCAATTGCAAATTTTCTCACCGCTTCCGCCCCCTCTTCTTCGGTGCTTCCGTAAACAAAGTTGCGGTCAGCTTTTCATAAAGACCGAAGAGATGCTCGACGCGTTCGCGGTCGGAGGGGAAGGGGTCGCGGCGGTAGAGCCTATCTATGGCGCTATCTAAAGCCTGATGCGCTTTGCGCAAATCGGGCGGCATGGTGAGCGGGTCATATAAATCAGCGAGCGTTGCGCCCTCATGCGCCGCGCGGGCATCGAGAATCGCTTGTGCGAGCAAACGGATTTTATCTTTCGTCGCTTCATCGGCCTCCGGCCATGGGAAATTGTTGTAAACGACACCGACGGAATACATGTATCGACTTTCAAGTCGTCCCGTGATGGCGCGCATCCACGCCATATGCATGCGTGAGGTAAGGACGGCGAAATCGTAGAGGTCGGCGTTTGCTAACAAACGCAACTTTTCGCTTGGTATCGTGGGAGGCTTCATCCATGCAATCGGAATATATTCTCTAGTCTCCGAGCTAGTTTGTGGAATAACTAGAAATGACTCCGTAGGAATGACAGTCACTCCATAACGGGTTGGATAGTTGGCAAGAGCAAGAGTACTTTTTCGAACGCTTTTTGAACGAAATAATTTGACTGCATTTAAGCGTTCAAGCGTTTGCGGCAATTTTCGTAATTCAATTGGCGATAGATCACCGGTGTGTAAGATCCAACGATTAATACCATTTATAAATTCAGCCGCTCCAGGAAAGGGGCGAAATAAAAATTCTGCTCCTGGTTCTCGGCTTAAAAATTCTGTCTTTTCTGTATCGGAGAATGTTAAATTATCATCTTCTAATGGTTGAGTGCCTGTAATCAGTTTTGGAGCTGTGTTGATCGGATATCTTTCCTCTGGAATGCAAAGGTATCGATTTGACAAATTTTCTGCTGGAAACAGATAAGCCGTCAACGCACCATGCCGCGTTTCTATCGGATCGGCCTTGATATCGTCATACGAGAAAAGCCGCTTTTCTTTCGGCTCGTCTTCCCGCGCAACCAGCCCAAGGATCACGCAATGCACATGCGCTTTGCCTTTCGCGTCCGACATCCATTCAAAGGTGCGATGCGCAAAGGCGATTTCGAGTTTGAAGCGCTCGAATAAAATAGGCCAAAGCTGCGCCACTTGCTCGCCTTGGGTGATGGAGTTTGTGGCGACAAAGCCGATGCGGGGGCGGGTGAATGTGTTTGAACTTCCTTCTCCCGAGCGGGAGAAGGTGTCGCGGGACGCGACGGATGAGGGTTTGGAGTCCGACGCGTTGAGCGCTAGGCCCTCACCCGTCTGCTCCGCAGACACCCTCTCCCTCAGGGAGAGGGACGCGTTGCGCACATACTCACCCGCTTTCACAAACCACGCGCATACAAAATCAAGCGAGCCGCCGCTTTTGCCGAGCGATGCAATCTCGATCACCTGTTTACGTTGTGCCTCGCTTTGCATTTTGGCACCAATAAAAGGCGGATTACCCAGCACATACGAGCACCGCTCGGGCGGCAATATCTCGGCCCAATCCAATTGAAGCGCATCGCCGTGGCGGATATTCGGCGAAGCTTTTAACGGAATGCGCAAAAAGCTTTGGCCAAAATCCGCCGAGAGCCGCGCATTCATGATATGATCCATCATCCACAGCGCGACTTCGGCAATGCGGGCGGGAAATTCTTCAATCTCTATGCCGTAGAATTGATCGACATTGACCTTGGTATAGAGCCCGATATCGGTGACAAACTGATCACGTGGGTAAAGCTCTCGCATGACCTCATTTTCGATCAGGCGAATTTCGCGATAGGCGATAACCAAAAAATTACCGCATCCGCAGGCTGGATCAAAAAACGTCAAACGGCTCAACCGATCATGAAACTCTTCAAGAGCCTTTTGTCGTCCATTGTCGCGCCGTGCGATGAGGCGTGCTAGGTCCGCGCGCAACTCATCGAGAAACAGAGGCTCGATGACTTTGAGAATATTTTTTTCCGTCGTGTAATGCGCACCCTTTTTACGCCGCTCGCCTTTATCCATAACGGATTGAAACAGCGAGCCAAAAATCGCAGGCGAGATTTTCTGCCAACTAAAAGAGCAGACATAAAGCAATTTATCCCGCATATCGCGGTTAAACGCCGGCAACGGCAAACGCTCTTTAAACAAATCGCCATTGATATATTCAAATTGATCGAGATCGGCATCGAGCGTTTTTTGGCGCTTATCACGCGGTGTGTTGAGCACCTCAAACAATTGGCCCAAACGCGGCCCGACATCCGAGCCATCCTCTTGGGTCCGGTCACGGATATAATCCTCAAAGCTGCCGAGCGGATTAAAGATTCCAGTATCATCGGCGAATAAGCAAAACAGAAGGCGCACCAGAAATTGCTCAAGGTCGTGGCCCTGATAGCCCGACTCTTCAAGCGCATCGTGCAACGCACCCATCATCTCGCTGGCCGCGATATTAACGGGATCTTGGTCTTTAAACGCGCGCTTTTCTTCGCCAACAATAAAGCCGAAATCGCGGACGCGATTCGGCAGTTCCGTTAGTGGGAAAGAAACGGGTTTATCAGGATCGGTATCAAGATCATAAAGTTCGAAATTCTGGAAATCGGAGAGCAGAAGATAGCGCGGCAATTGGTCATCGCGCAGGCCGGGGAAATAGTTGAAGGCTTGTTCTTTCGCCTTTTTAAGATCGCGTCCGGCCGATTTCTGCTCGACCAATAATTTGCCCGGCCAGAACAGATCAATAAAGCCGCGTTCCCCGGCCCGTAAATTGATCGATTTTTCGAACGAGGCAACCCGACGGCGCGGAACGCCGAAGACTTCGAAAAATTCATTATAGAAAGATTGCGTTTCGCCCTTCTCATAATGATCTTTTTGATGCAAGGCGACAAAATGATGCGCGCGCGCGGTTATGTCGTTCCAATCTAATCGCATCTGGCGTTCCGTTAAACACAATTCGCCGGATACGCAGGCGCTTCCTTTACATTACGTAACGTCAACTATTTGACAAGGGGGATAGCGGCAGTCGGCAATCGTCGGTCGGCAATCGCAATGCACGACTAACGACTACCGAATACCGACTGCCGCCCTCAAACAAAAACCGACCACAGCAAAAATCCCGCTGCAATGGCCATCAATGCGGTCGCCGCCCAGCCCGCAAGGGCCACGCCAAGGCCTAAGCGGTATTGGCCCATAAGCGCGATGCGGCTCGCCATGATCATCATCGCCACCATCACTGGCACGGCGACGAAGCCATTGATCACGGCGGCCCAGAACAGCATCTTGATCGGGTCGATGGCCGTGAAGCCCAAGGCCGCGCCAATCAAGGTTGCGGCCGCAATGACGGCGTAAAAGCCGCGCGCGCGGAGCGGCTTTAATTCGAGGCTCGAGCGCCAATGCATCGCCTCTGCCACCGCATAACCCGCCGAGCCCGCAAGCACCGGCACCGCCAACAGGCCCGTACCGATAATGCCGAGCGAGAACAGCGCGAAGGTGAGGGGGCCTGCGAGCGGGCGCAGCGCCTCGGCGGCTTGCGCTGCCGTCGCAATCGTCGTCAGCCCCGCTTGGTGCAGCGTCGCCGCCGTGGTGATCATGATGCAAAACGCGATGCCATTCGAGAACGCCATGCCGACGCCGGTATCCACCGCCATGCGTCGCAGATGGTGCCGCGTGTCGGTTGCTTGTGTGAAGAGGGGGTGCTCGCGCATAAGTTGCATGTCTTCGACTTCTTGCGCCGTCTGCCAGAAAAAGACGTAAGGGCTGATGGTCGTGCCAAACACCGCAACGATTATCAAAAGATAGTCTGTGTCTATCTGAAAGGCCGGTTTGATTATCGCAGAGAGGGCCTTTATCCACTCGATCTGAATCGTAAAAACGGCGGCGACATACACAAACAGCACCAAAGTCAGCCATTTGAGCACATGCGCATAGCGCCGATAGGGGATAAAAACCTCCGTCACCGCGCAGAAAATGCCAAATAAAAGGGCGTAAAACGAGGTCGGTCCGCCAATAAGGAGAGTAATCGCGGCACCCATCGCGGCTAAATCAGCAGCAATATTGATCGTGTTGGCAATAACGACGAGGGCAACGAGCGAGATAACCACCCATTCCGGGTAAATTAGTCTGGCATTGGCGATAACGCCCTTACCCGTTACTCGACCAATTCTTGCCGCCACCAGCTGAATAGCCACCATAAACGGAAAAGTCAGCACAACCGACCATAATTGCTGAAATCCGAACTGCGCACCGGCCTGAGAATAGGTCGCAATGCCGGAAGGATCATCATCCGCCGCCCCAGCAATGACTCCAGGCCCCAAAAGGCGCAAAAAAACGGAAATTGGGTGGTGAATCGAGCGTTTTTCGTCAGATTTCGAGGGAAAACTCATTACACACTCGCCTTTTTTGGTCGAATCATCGGAAAAAATGCATCACTCTTTTAACACAAAAGACCCCAAAACGATCCGGAAAGCATGATAGAAGCGCCAAAATCGCCCGAATCGACCCTCCAACGCATCCTAAACGCCGCAATTGCCGAGATTTCGGCCTATGGCAGCGAACGCACCACCGTCGTCTCCATCGCCCAAGCCGCTGGCATGACTCATGCCAATGTTTACCGGCATTTTGCCTCAAAAACCGCCCTTTTTGACGCTATTTCGCAGAATTGGCTGAAACCCATCGAAGCGCAGCTCACGGAAATCGCCGACTCGCCAGACCCCGCCCGCGATAAGCTGGAAAGGCTCATAACCGCCCTTTTCCGCGCCTACCGCGACCGTTTAGACACCGAACCGCGCCTTTTTGACCTATTTGTCGATGCTTTTAAGGAAAATCGAGCCCCCGCTCGCCAGCACCGCGCCCGAATTCGAGTTTTGCTAGACCGAATTTTCGAAGAAGGCCTCGCCACCGGCTCTCTGGCCATCAAAAACCGTGAAAAAGCAATGGTTTTGGTGTTTGATACGCTCTATCGCTTCCTCCAACCCGAAGCGATCCGGCTTGATCAAGAAATTCCCCGCCGCGCCATCGAAGCCCGTCTCTTGCTCATTTTATCCCTACTGGTGCGCGCCTTAACCGGTAGCATTGTTTAAAATATCATTACAAAATTCAAATTTTGTCATTTGTAATCACTTTTTTTAGCCATATGAGTCATATCGCAAATTTTACATAAATTTTTTATCATATTGAAATAATTATATAAATTAAATTTAAAAAGCGACGATCTGTTTGAAAATGCCTCAAAAACGGGCAAGTATCGTCTTTTGGCCAACTTGAAGGTCTGATCATTCACGGATAAGCGCTTTAGACAATATGTCCCAGTTTGGGACCAATGCTGGAAACCATCCGTTAGAAGGAATAGCTTGATGGCACGCAAGAAAATCGCACTCGTCGGTTCCGGCCAGATCGGTGGCACCCTCGCCCACCTCGCTGGTTTAAAGGAATTGGGCGATATCGTCCTTTTCGATATTGCGGATGGCGTCCCCCAAGGCAAAGGCCTTGATATTGCTGAATCTTCCCCTGTCGACGGTTTCGACGCCTCCTACAGGGGCGCATCCAGCTACGAAGCCATCACGGGGGCCGATGTCGTCATTGTAACCGCCGGTGTCCCCCGTAAGCCCGGCATGAGCCGCGACGATCTTTTGGGCATCAACCTCAAGGTGATGGAAGCCGTTGGCAACGGTATTAAGCAATATGCGCCCAAGGCCTTTGTCATTTGCATCACCAATCCTTTGGATGCGATGGTCTGGGCCCTCCAAAAATTCTCCGGCGTGAACCCAAAAAAGATCGTCGGAATGGCAGGTGTTCTGGATTCGGCACGTTTCCGCTACTTCTTAGCCGAAGAATTCAAGGTTTCCGTGAAAGACGTCTCGGCTATGACACTGGGCGGCCATGGCGACGATATGGTGCCTATGGTTCGCTATTCGAATGTTGGCGGCGTTCCATTGCCTGACTTGGTCAAGATGAAGTGGACAACGCAAGAGCGTCTTGATGCAATTGTCGAGCGCACCCGGAAGGGCGGCGGCGAGATCGTGAATTTACTCAAGACAGGATCGGCGTTCTATGCGCCGGCAGCGTCTGCAATCGCGATGGCAGAAAGCTATTTGAAGGATCAGAAGCGCGTTCTGCCATGCGCGGCCTATATTTCTAATGCGTACGGCGTGAAAGAGATGTTTGTTGGCGTACCAATCGTCATTGGCGAGAAAGGTGTCGAGCGCATCGTTAAGCTTCGTATGAAGGCTGACGAGAAGGACGCTTTTGCCAAATCCGTCGCATCTGTTCAAAGCCTCATCGAGGCGTGCAAGGCCATTAACCCTGCGCTCGCTTAATTCTCCATCATTCGGCGTCTGAAATATTTCAATGGCCGCCAGTCTACGCAGTTAAGGATCATCGATGAACATCCATGAATATCAGGCGAAAGCGGTACTGAAGGAATTCGGTGTGCCCGTTTCAAATGGCCGCGCGATCATGCAGGCTTCACAAGCTGAAGAGGCCGCAAAAGCGCTCGGCGGTCCTCTATGGGTCGTTAAATCTCAGATCCATGCTGGCGGCCGCGGCAAAGGTAAATTTAAAGAAACAAGTGCCGGAGAAAAAGGTGGTGTGCGTCTTGCGAAGTCAATTGATGAAGTGAATCAGTTTGCTTCACAAATGCTTGGGAATACGCTAGTCACGATCCAGACCGGACCACATGGCAAGCAAGTCAATCGTCTTTATATTGAAGACGGGTCCGACATCGCTAAAGAATTTTATCTATCAATGCTAGTTGATCGTGCAACGTCACGGATTGCCTTTGTTGTATCAACAGAAGGCGGAATGGATATTGAAGAAGTAGCCCACAAGACACCTGAGAAAATTGTTACTTTTTCTGTCGACCCAGCAACCGGTATCATGCCACATCATGGACGCGCTGTTGCTAAGGCTCTTATGCTCTCCGGAGATCTGGCTAAAGAAGCGGGAGTTTTGGTCGAGCAGCTCTTTAATGCCTTTGTTGCCAAAGACATGGCAATGCTTGAGATCAATCCTTTGATTGTCACCGCTGATAATCATCTGCGCTGCCTAGATGCAAAGATCTCCTTCGATTCGAATGCTTTGTATCGTCATCCAGAAATAATGGCCTTGCGTGATGAGACCGAAGAAGATGCTAAGGAAATTGAAGCATCGAAATATGATCTCTCTTATATCGCGCTTGATGGGACAATCGGATGCATGGTGAACGGTGCTGGCCTTGCTATGGCAACGATGGATATCATCAAGCTTTATGGCGAATTCCCTGCCAACTTTCTTGATGTTGGTGGTGGTGCGACAAAAGAAAAAGTAACCGCTGCATTCAAGATCATCACGGCCGACCCGAATGTTCAAGGTATCCTTGTGAATATCTTTGGCGGAATCATGAAATGCGATGTCATTGCTGAAGGCGTTATCGCGGCTGTAAAAGAAGTCGGCCTCACAGTTCCTCTCGTTGTTCGGTTGGAGGGTACGAATGTTCAGCTTGGTAAAGATATCATTTCTAAATCTGGCCTCAATGTGATCGCCGCAGATGATCTCGACGATGCCGCACAGAAAATTGTTAAGGCTGTGAGGGAGATCCGCTAATGGCTATTCTTATCGATGCCAATACGAAGGTATTGACGCAGGGTTTCACCGGCAAAACAGGTACGTTTCACTCCGAGCAGGCCATCGCTTATGGAACGAAGATGGTTGGCGGTACGTCGCCCGGCAAAGGTGGAACGACGCATTTAGGTCTACCTGTTTTCGATACCGTTGCCGAAGCTCGCGATGCAACGGGTGCCGATGCTTCCGTTGTTTATGTTCCACCACCAGGTGCGGCTGACGCGATATGCGAAGCCATTCAAGCTGAGATACCGCTCATCGTTTGCATCACCGAAGGCATACCGGTGCTCGACATGGTGCGCGTGAAGCGCGCTCTATCCGGTTCGAAGTCGCGTCTCATCGGGCCGAACTGCCCAGGCGTGATGACAGCGGGCGAATGCAAGATCGGCATTATGCCGGGCAACATCTTCAAACCGGGCAATGTGGGCATTGTCTCGCGCTCCGGCACGCTTACCTACGAAGCCGTGTTCCAGACAACGATGGAAGGCCTCGGACAGACGTCTGCTGTTGGCATTGGCGGCGACCCAGTAAAGGGCACGGAATTTATCGACATGCTCGAAATGTTTCTTGCCGATCCGAAAACCGAATCAATTGTTATGATCGGCGAAATCGGTGGTTCGGCAGAAGAAGAAGCCGCGCAATTTCTAATCGATGAGGCCAAGCGCGGCCGCAAGAAGCCCGTTGTTGGCTTTATTGCCGGTCGCACGGCCCCTCCCGGTCGTCGAATGGGTCATGCGGGCGCGATTATTTCAGGTGGTAAAGGTGGCGCCGAGGATAAAATTGCTGCGATGGAAGCAGCCGGTATCCGGGTTTCACCGTCGCCCGCTCGACTTGGTAAAACATTGGTAGAACTGTTGAAGGGCTAAGGCTCTAAGGAGTGGATCATGGGACGCCAGGATCAGAACGAAGCATTTCTAGAAACCTCTTTTCTCTATGGTGGTAATGCGGCCTATATTGAGGAGCTGCAAGGCCGTTATGAAAAAGATCCGGCATCGGTTGATGTCGAATGGAGAGCTTTTTTTGATGCACTAAAAGATGATCCCGAATCCGTCCAAAAGTCCGTTAAAGGCGCGTCTTGGAAAAAGCCGAACTGGCCGGTTACGAAGCGCGATGATCTTATCTCCGCAATGGACGGAAACTGGGCTGATATCGAAAAGGCTGTTGGTGATAAGTTAAAGGGTAAGGCTGACAGCTCTAAAGCTTCGGTCTCGCAGAGCGATCTACAGCAGGCTACTCGGGATTCGGTTCGTGCATTGATGATGATCCGTGCGTACCGCATGCGTGGTCACCTTCATGCAAATTTGGACCCTCTCAATCTTGAGCCCCGCAAGGATCACGAGGAATTACATCCGTCGTCCTATGGTTTTACGGAAGCTGATTGGGACCGTAAAATCTTTATCGATTTCGTTTTGGGTCTCGAATACGCAACCATTCGCGAAATGCTTGCTCTGCTTCGGCGGACCTATTGCTCGACGATTGGTTGGGAGTTTCTACATATTTCAAATCCGGCTGAAAAAAGCTGGATTCAGGCACGCATTGAAGGGCCCGATAAAGAAATCGCGTTTACCCGAGAAGGTAAGCGCGCCATCTTGAATAAGCTTGTCGAAGCAGAGGGCTTCGAAAAATTTATTGATGTAAAATACACTGGCACCAAACGCTTTGGTCTCGATGGTGGCGAATCCATGGTTCCCGCTCTTGAGCAGATCATCAAACGGGGCGGTGCACTTGGTGTTCAAGAAATCGTATTTGGTATGGCGCATCGCGGTCGCTTGAATGTGCTTGCCCAGGTTATGGGTAAACCGCATCGCGCGATTTTCCATGAATTCAAAGGCGGATCATATGCACCCGCTGATGTCGAAGGTTCGGGCGACGTCAAATATCATTTGGGCGCGTCGTCTGATCGCATTTTTGACGGCAATAACGTTCATCTCTCACTCACCGCGAACCCGTCGCATCTCGAAATCGTCGATCCTGTCGTACTTGGTAAAGTTCGCGCGAAACAGGATCAACTGAATGATACTGCCGAGCGCGTAAAAGTATTGCCCTTGCTCATTCACGGCGATGCTGCCTTTGCTGGACAAGGTGTCGTTGCTGAATGTTTAGGGCTCTCAGGCCTTAAGGGACATAAGACTGGCGGTTCGATTCACTTCATCATCAATAACCAAATCGGCTTTACGACTTATCCTCGGTTTTCACGTTCCTCGCCCTATCCTTCCGATGTCGCGAAAATGATCGAGGCACCAATTTTCCATGTTAACGGTGATGACCCTGAAGCGGTCGTTTTCGCCGTGAAAGTGGCCGTCGAATTTAGACAGATGTTCCACAAGCCTGTTGTCATCGATATGTTCTGCTATCGGCGCTTTGGTCATAATGAAGGTGATGAACCAAGCTTCACCCAGCCATTGATGTATAAAAAAATACGTCAACAACCCACGACGCTTGAAATCTACTCCAAGAAGTTAATTGCCGAAGGTGTCGTTACTGAAGGTGAAGTTGATAAAATGAAGGCCGACTGGCGTTCGCGCCTTGAGGCTGAGCACGAAGCGGGCCAAGCCTATAAACCAAATAAAGCCGACTGGCTGGACGGTCGCTGGGCAGGGCTTAAGGCTGTTGCATCGACACAAGACGATGCACGACGCGGTGAAACCGGTGCGCCGCTGCCATTGCTTAAGGAAATTGGGGCGAAGATTACCCAAATTCCTGATGGCTTTAATGCGCATAAAACGATTCAGCGGTTTTTGGAAAATCGTCGCAAGGCCATCGATACTGGTGAAGGTATTGATTGGGCGACTGGTGAGGCCTTAGCGTTTGCACTAACGGTGAATGAAGGAACCCGCGTTCGCCTTTCTGGGCAAGATGTTGAGCGTGGAACATTTTCACAACGTCACTCGGTTCTGATCGATCAAGAGACCGAGCGTCGTTACAAGCCTTTAAGCAATATTCGCGAAGGCCAAGGAAAATATGAAGTTATTAATTCGATGCTCTCCGAGGAAGCCGTACTTGGCTTCGAGTATGGGTATTCTTTGTCGGAGCCAAACGCGCTGACGCTTTGGGAAGCCCAGTTCGGTGACTTTGCCAATGGTGCGCAAGTCGTTTTTGACCAGTTTATCTCGTCTGGTGAGCGTAAATGGTTGCGTATGTCGGGTCTCGTTTGCCTTCTACCACATGGCTATGAAGGACAGGGACCTGAGCATTCATCTGCACGCTTGGAGCGCTTCCTCCAAATGTGCGCCGAAGACAATATGCAGGTTGCAAATTGCACAACGCCTGCAAACTATTTCCATATCTTACGGCGTCAGCTGAATCGCGATTTCCGTAAGCCACTTATTCTGATGACACCGAAGTCATTGCTTCGTCATAAGCGTGCCGTATCGCGACTTCACGAGATGGCCGAAGGAACCAGCTTCCATCGCGTCCTTTGGGATGACGCCCAATATCTCAAGGGTGAAAAAATCAAGCTCGTGAAGGATAATAAAATCCGTCGCGTCGTTTTGTGCACGGGTAAGGTCTATTATGACCTATACGAAGAGCGTGAAAAACGTGGCATTGATGATGTTTATTTGCTTCGCGTAGAACAGCTTTATCCCTTCCCGCTTAAAGCACTTGTTACCGAACTTTCTCGGTTCAAGAATGCGGATATTGTCTGGTGTCAGGAAGAGCCAAAAAATATGGGCTCTTGGACTTTCGTTGAACCCTATCTTGCTTGGGTTCTTGAGCAGGCATCGTCAAAGGTAAAGCGTCCACGCTATGCTGGTCGTCCCGCCTCTGCCGCTACTGCTACCGGGCTGATGTCGACGCATCTCGCCCAGTTAAGCGCTTTCCTCGAAGAGGCTTTTGCCGCGTAAACTAATCGTCAGACGATTAAAGGATCAAACAGATGTCTACAGAAATCCGCGTCCCGACCCTTGGTGAATCGGTTACCGAAGCTACCATTGGGAAATGGTTCAAAAAGCCGGGAGACGCCGTTAAGGCGGATGAGCCCGTGCTTGAACTTGAAACCGATAAGGTAACGCTTGAAGTCAATGCACCTGTTGCCGGCGTGTTGGCTGAAATCGTCGCAAAGGATGGTGAAACGGTTGGCGTGGGCGCGCTGCTCGGATCGATTTCTGCGGGTTCTGGAGCGGTATCGGCCCCTGCTACTCCAGCGGTGCCAACGCCGCCAAAAGTAGCAGCCCCTGCGGTAATTCCTGCGTCTTCAGAGAACGGACCAGCCGTTACGCGGCTCGCATCTGAAAGTGGCATTAACCCAGCGGGTGTACAAGCGACGGGTAAAGATGGACGTGTCACTAAGGGCGATATGTTAGCCGCTATTGCAACAGGAGCAGCGCCTGCTCCCGCGCAGCCCGTGCAAGTTCGTGCGCCTTCTGTTGCGGACGATGCCTCTCGGGAAGAGCGTGTTCGTATGACGAAGCTTCGTCAAACGATAGCACGTCGTTTGAAGGATGCACAAAATACAGCGGCCATGCTAACGACCTTCAACGAAGTCGACATGACTGAAGTTATGGCACTGCGTAATCGGTACAAAGATGTGTTCGAGAAGAAGCACGGCGCAAAGCTCGGTTTCATGAGCTTCTTTGTGAAAGCTTGTACGCAAGCCCTTAAGGAAATTCCTGCTGTTAACGCTGAAATTGATGGCATCGATCTCGTTTATAAAAATTATTATCATGTTGGTATTGCCGTAGGCACCGATAAGGGCCTTGTCGTACCGGTTGTGCGTGACGCGGATACGCTGTCGCTCGCATCGATCGAAAAAACGATCGCTGATTTCGGCAAACGCGCTCGTGATGGCCAGTTAAAAATCGACGAAATGCAAGGTGGTACATTCACCATCACCAATGGCGGTATTTATGGCTCCTTGATGTCAACGCCGATTTTGAACGCGCCGCAATCAGGCATTCTCGGCATGCACAAAATCCAAGAGCGTCCGCTGGTCATCGGTGGAAAAATTGAAATACGCCCGATGATGTATTTGGCATTGTCTTATGATCATCGGATTGTTGATGGCAAAGAAGCCGTTACATTTTTAGTACGCGTCAAGGAAGCACTTGAAGATCCCGCACGTCTCGTTCTTGATCTTTGATTGATAATGGATTGCTGACACCGGTTGGAGAAAAATAATGTCCTATGATCTCGTGGTTATCGGTTCTGGACCCGGTGGTTATGTGTGTGCAATCCGTGCGGCTCAATTGGGGCTAAAAACGGCGATTGTTGAAAAGCGTTCTACCTTTGGCGGTACATGCCTCAATATTGGCTGCATTCCGTCAAAGGCGTTGCTGCATGCCTCGGAAATGTTTGAAGAGGCTGGTCATGGGCTGGAAGCGCTAGGGATTAAGGTCGGCGCGCCCAAGCTTGATCTTCCAACCATGATGAAACACAAACAGGATACGGTCGACGCCAATGTTCAAGGCGTCGCCTTTTTGTTGAAGAAAAACAAAGTCGACAGTTTCATCGGCACAGGTTCGATTGCTGCAGCTGGTAAAGTGCTTGTCACGAAAGCCGACGGATCAACGGAAACGATTGATACAAAAAACATAGTTGTCGCAACGGGTTCAGATTCTGCGCCACTGCCTGGTGTGACGATTGATGAAAAAACAGTTGTCACGTCGACGGGTGCGCTTGAACTCAACAAGGTCCCCGGAAAACTTCTCGTCATTGGCGCTGGAGTCATCGGATTAGAATTAGGATCGGTTTGGGGACGTCTTGGTGCTGAAGTAACCGTTGTCGAATATCTTGATCGTATACTTCCGGGAATGGATGACGAAGTCGCTAAACAGTTCCAGAGGATCCTTTCAAAGCAAGGCTTTAAGTTCCATCTTGGCTCGAAAGTGACCAAGGTTGAGCTTGATAAAGCGGGTGCGAAAGTAACTGTCGAACCATCAGCTGGGGGCGGGGCACAAACGCTCGAAGCGGATATCGTCCTCGTCGCTATTGGACGTCGTCCTTATACGGAAGGGCTTGGTCTTGAAACGGTCGGCGTCACGTTAGAGCGTGGCCGCATCGTCATCGATGATCATTTTAAATCAACGGTTCCCGGCATTTATGCTATCGGAGATGTTGTTCGCGGGCCAATGCTGGCGCATAAGGCCGAAGACGAAGGCGTCGCCGTTGCGGAGATCATCGCAGGCCATGCCGGCCATGTGAATTACGGCGTAATTCCCGGCGTGGTCTATACGCAGCCAGAAATCGCAACGGTCGGCAAAACGGAAGAAGAATTGAAGGCTGCCAACGTTGCTTACACGGTTGGTAAATTCCCATTCACCGCAAATGGTCGCGCAAGGGCCATGCGGTCGACGGATGGATTTGTGAAGGTCTTAGCGGATGCCGCGACCGATCGCGTCCTTGGGTGCCACATCATCGGCAAGGGAGCTGGCGATCTTATTCATGAAGTGGCAGTGTTAATGGAATTTGGCGGATCGTCAGAAGATCTGGCTCGGACCTGCCATGCGCATCCGACGATGTCGGAAGCAGTTAAGGAAGCAGCACTTGGCGTTGAAAAGCGTTCGATTCATATCTGACGCTTCTTTTTAATCCGATAAGAACGGCATCGGAATCGGGTTTTCGAACATCGCTGGTTTGGCTATGGTTTAATCCCGCCGCGTGTCAGAGCTTTCCAATGCTTAATTTTGATTTCGTTCCGCCGTTACAGACCATCGCTCTTTTTTCTCTAGCGTCATTGATCTTGGCTCTCACGCCAGGGCCCGACATGGCTCTATTCTTGGCTAGAACCGTCACAGGGGGACGAAGCGCTGGATTTGCCGCCATGTTTGGCGCATCGACCGGATTGGTCGTCCACGCTCTCTTAGCAGGGCTTGGGCTATCTGCTTTGTTGGCTGCTTCCGCGACGGCCTTTTTTATTTTGAAAATTGTGGGCGGACTTTATCTGTTATGGCTTGCTTACGGTGCGATCCGGCATGGTTCAGCTTTTAGCGTCGATAGCAACGCTATCCCGAGACAAAGCTGGGCAGCAACATTTTTAACCGGTCTTGGGATCAATTTAACGAACCCAAAAGTCATCGTATTTTTTGTAACTTTTCTTCCGCAATTTATCGATGCAAACGATCCAGCGGCATCGGGTCAGCTCTTATTTTTAGGATTGTTCTTTCTGCTGATCGGCATCCCGACAAATGCCGTTGTTATCTTAATTGCCGAGCGATTTACCCATTTTATGCAATCGTCTCCGAAAGCGATGCGTATTTTTGATTACGGATTTGCAGGCATCGTGACGGCGTTCGCGTTGAAGCTTGTGCTAACACAAGGGCGCTAACGCCGTCGTTAAGATTATTCGACGAGCAGTGAAATGGCGCCAAGTCCCTCGACATAGGCGCGCATTGTTTGGCCTCGCTCTACTTTTCCAACGCCTTCCGGTGTTCCGGTGAAAATTATGTCTCCGGCTTTGAGTTCGAAATAGCGCGAAAGAATCGATATCTGTTCGGACACGGACCAAACCATGTCAGAGAGGTCAGAGGATTGGCGCGGCTCGCTATCAACCGAAACACTAATTTTACCGCGTGCCGGGTGTCCAACGGAAGAAACCGGATGAATGGGCCCGATTGGTGCAGAAAAATCCGCGCTCTTGCCAACTTCCCATGGGCGCCGGCTGGCTTTGGCTTCATCTTGCAAATCTCGACGTGTCATATCGAGGCCGACGGCATAACCAAACACATGCGATAATGCGTCTTTTTCTGCGATGTCACGTGCACCTGATTTGAGGGCGACAACCATTTCAACTTCGTGGTGGTAGTTAGACGTCATGGATGGGTATGGATGTTTAACCGTCTCATTTTCAGGACAGAATTGCAGCGTATCGGCAGCCTTTTGAAAAAAGAAGGGCGCTTCTCTCGTTGGGTCTCCGCCCATTTCTCGTGCATGCGCCGCATAGTTCCGGCCGATGCAATAGACACGACGTACTGGAAAAACACTACTTCCACCTGCAACTGGAATCGCCGCGCGTGGTTCAATACCAATGGCAAATGGGGTGGTCATGGCGTTACCTCTTCAATTATCTTCTCAATTGGTCCAACATTGGGCTATGTAGCGAACAAGACTGGCCGAGTGGTCGTATGATAGCAAGCCTAGTGATGAACTAATCGGAGAAAATATGACTGAGTCAGGCGCTCAAGAACGAAAGAAGCTCACTCCTCTTGTGCGCTTAGCGTTTGATCTTGGGCCATTGGCTGTGTTTTTTGTGGGTTACAGCTTTGGCGATTTTTTTGTCGCGACCGCGGCTTTCATGGCAGCGCTTTTTGCTTCAATGGCCGTTTCCTATTTTTTGACGCGGCATTTGCCCATCATGTCAATCGTATCGGGAATCATTGTTGCCGTGTTCGGCGGATTAACCTTGTTTCTTCATGACGAAACATTTTTTCGCTTAAAACCGACCATCATCTATGTGCTTTTCGGATCTCTGTTAATCGGTGGCTTGATCCTGGGTAAGCCATTGCTTGCCACCGTGTTAGGCGATGCTGTGAACCTCACTGATGACGGATGGAAAATATTAAGCCTTCGCTGGGGAATTTTCTTTTTTGTTTTAGCGGCGATGAATGAAATCGTTCGCTTATATTTCCCCGATTATTGGGTTCAATTCAAAGTGTTTGGCGCAACCGCATTAACGATTGGCTTTGCCATGCTTCAAACGCCCTTGATGTTGAAATATGAGCAAAAGAACGAAGAGTCCGAATAGTAATCGAGCTAGCTGCTCTTTAGCGCTTTTTCGATTGCAGCATTGATGGGCCCTTTGATCGCTTCTTCGGTCAGCGGGCCCACATGTTTGTAGATGATCTCGCCATTCCGGTTCACGACAAAACTCTCCGGTACACCGTAAACGCCCCAATCAATTGCCGCTCGCCCCTCTGTATCCATTCCAATGCCTTCATAGGGGTTGCCAAGCGTTCCAAGAAAACGGCGGGCATTATCGGGCTGATCTTTATAATTGATGCCCATCAAACGGATCCGTGCATCTTTTGAGAGCTTTAAGAGCAAGGGATGCTCGTCTCGGCAAGGGACACACCAAGACGCAAAAATATTGACGATTGTTACGCCGCCCTTGAGATCATCATTAGAAAATCCGGGGATGGCACTACCGCCCAACGTAGCACCGGGTAGGGCGGGAAGTGAAAATTGCGGTACCGGATGCCCGATCAAGGTCGAGGGCAAAACAGAAACCGGGCCTCGCCAAAGACTATAGAGAAACAGCAACGCCAAAATTCCAAAAATGCCTGCCGGTAAAAGAAACAGGCTCTTTCCGCTTGGTTTTGATACGCTCATTTCTGCTCGCTCTCTGATCGACGCCGCGTGCCCGATGCTTCAAGCGCATTCAAAAGGCGAGATTGCTTGTTGTAG
Organism: Hyphomicrobiales bacterium; assembly: GCA_947455725.1. Classification (GTDB taxonomy): domain Bacteria; phylum Pseudomonadota; class Alphaproteobacteria; order Rhizobiales; family Beijerinckiaceae; genus CAIUPE01. Next base: position 18,934 of record CANGPL010000005.1, read on the forward strand.
TCCATGATGACCCAAAGCAATAAACCTAAAAAGACAAAAGCACCCGCTAGATAGGCTGCAAGGATAAAACCGATATGCGGATCGTCAAACATTAGACGTTCCTCTTCAGATCAATATTAGCCGCTAAGATGCTGAGCGTCCTTACCCGACGACGAAGTATCTCATTCCGCATGGCTGCAAAGTGGAGCGCCATCATGAGGAGCGTCATGCCCACAGCAACGATTAGCAGCGACCATAGCATCGATTTATCAATCGTAGGGCCACCCATGCGAAAGACGCTTGCGGGTTGATGTAACGTATTCCACCAATCGACTGAGAATTTGACGATAGGAAGATTGATTGCGCCCACCAAAGTCATAACGGCCGCAGCACGGCCGGCCCGCGCTGGGTCCTCATACGCGTTCCATAAGGCAAGGATACCGCAATAAATTAAAAATAGCACCAAAACTGACGTCAATCGCGCATCCCACACCCACCAGGTTCCCCACATGGGCTTACCCCATAAAGAACCTGTGAGGAGGCACAAGAATGTAAAGGCTGCACCGATTGGGGCGATTGATTTCGCCGATGCGTCCGCAAGCGGATGTCGCCACACCAATGTGCCGATCGATGAAAGCGCCATAATCCCGTAGCAGGCCGTCGAAAGCCATGCAGATGGAACGTGTATATACATGATGCGAACCGTTTCACCTTGCTGATAATCGGCGGGTGCGAAAGCGAAAGCCGCATAAAAGCCGATGAGCGCAAGGATTGCTCCGCACGCAGTCAGCCACGGAATTGCGATCCGTATAAAGGCGAGAAATCGTCCGGGATTAGCAAACGCCAAATTCATATTGCTTTAATGCCTGAAGTGACGGGTATCCGTAAAGACCATTGCGAGCCCATGGGCATCAGCTGCGGCAATAACTTCATCGTCACGCATGGAGCCGCCGGGTTGAATGATGGCGGTCGCACCTGCTTCGGCCGCTGCTAATAATCCATCGGCGAATGGAAAAAAGGCATCTGAGGCAACGACAGATCCCTTAGCGAGGCTTTGTGGCTCATGCGCAAGCTTGGCCGCATCTGCTGCCTTCCAAGCGGCGATACGTGATGAATCGATCCGGCTCATCTGCCCGGCGCCAATCCCAACGGTAGCGCAGTCTTTTGCATATACAATCGCGTTTGATTTAACGTGCTTAGCAATACGGAAAGCAAATCTCATGTCAGCAAACTCCGCCTCCGTAGGCGAACGCTTTGTAACGACCCTGAGCGCCATATCATCGACAACCGCATTATCGCGCGATTGAGCAAGGAACCCGCCTGCGACTGAGCGCAGCATAAGGCCCGGGCTACGCGGATCTGGCAATCCGCCAGTTAGCAACAGCCGAAGATTTTTCTTTGCTGCAATGATCGCAATTGCAGCATCGTCGGCTTCGGGTGCGACGATGACTTCCGTGAAAATTTCAACAATGGCGCGGGCTGCTTCAACGTCCAGTCGACGGTTGAGCGCCACAATACCGCCAAAGGCCGATACAGGATCACATCGAAGCGCATTGCGATAGGCGTCGGCGAGGGTAGCGCCAATTGCGGCACCCGCTGGATTGGCATGTTTAACAATAACGACTGCAGCGTGCGCCTTCGGATCAAATTCAGCCACACATTCAAACGCGGCATCGGTATCATTTATATTGTTATAAGAGAGCTGTTTGCCCTGCACCTGACGTGCTGTTGCGACGCCAATTCTTTGTTCAGGTAACCGATAAAACGCTGCCGATTGATGAGGGTTCTCCCCATACCGCATGACTTCGATCCGATGTCCGCCAAGCGTTCTCCAATCGGGTGTCGGTTCGTTTTCCTGAACGGCAAACCAATTGGCAATCGCAGAATCATAGGCTGCGGTGCGGGAAAAGGCCTTCGCCGCAAGCAGGCGACGGGTTTTTAAGGTCGTTGACCCATTAGTTGATTTTAGCTCATCGAGAATAAGACGGTAATCGCCGGTATCGACGACGACAGCCACGTCCGCATGGTTCTTGGCCGCGCCGCGGATCATTGCAGGACCACCAACGTCGATATTTTCAATGCAGGTTGCGAAATCATTGGTTTTGGCGATGGTCTCTTCAAAAGGATAAAGATTGACCACAAGGAGATCGATTGGTCCAATGCCATGCGCCAACATGGCCGCCTCGTGTTCAGGATTGCCCCGAATAGCCAAAAGTCCTCCATGAACCTTGGGATGCAATGTCTTAACCCGACCATCCATCATTTCGGGGAATCCCGTCAGATCGGAGACGTCACGTACCGGCAGGCCAGCATCTGCGATGGCTTTCGCAGTACCGCCTGTTGAAACCAATTCAATATTATGCGCGTGCAATGCTTTTGCGAAATCCAGCAATCCGGTTTTATCTGAAACAGAGAGGAGTGCGCGCGTAACATGGCGCAAATTACTGGGCATTGGCATACGACCTTATTCTAACGGAAAAACATAGCCCTGATTATCATGACTCGTTTAGCGCGGTAAGATTGGCAATTAGGCGGATGCACATCCGATTTTATCGAGGAAGCCGCGTAACGTCGCCGCGGATCAAGGACCATTTCACCGTTGGCCGGTCAAGTGATTTAGCCTCAATGACAATTTGGGTCGTACGCCGCATTCCATCCATCGTTGCGAACAAAATACTTTCTTCGACTTTAAGCGGTACATCCGCCGTAAAGGTCCAAAATTGCCCAGATGGCATCGTTAAGCTGACTACATCGGTCTCTCTAGCCAAAGCTTCAACACTGGGGTGCAAATGAAAACGGATGGCGTAGGGCCAATCATTTTCCTGCTTTTTTGACGTAGCTATTTGAAGTTCGTCTTCGCCAATAAGCCATTGCCCGCCCCGGTTGAGCGATATGCTCCGTTTATGGACAAGACCAAACCGTTCTTTATATCCGTCATGGGTGGCTATAATCCGCTCGCTGTCATCGTCGTTTTCGCGAAGGACCTCAATCTGAGGCGGCCCGCTTAGCATGGGTTCGCCAGAGGGATAGCGCCTTTCATCATAGGGTACGAAGCGACAAGATGACCGATCATTCACGATCAAGGTAGAATGCGCGGCTGTAGCCCGCGCCATGGGCCGGCGAACTTCTTGCCCAGCTACGGGTGCGCCGCAATTGATGATGAGCTTTTCACCATTATCGGAGAGCTCAAACGAAAGGCAGCCCGCATGCGCAGACACTGAAAAAGCTCCAGGCGGTGATTTTCCTACATCCATGATCAATATGGTTGTATCGGCCTGTATCCGCCGATAACCCGATGGTCCTGCCGTCTCCATCGGTCCGGACCGAGTATCTTGATAGGCTAAAATTGTGGCGATCAGATCAGGTGCGGTTGCACTCATACCGTTAAAGAGCGCCAACGTCCCGTCACCATGTCGGAACAGTCGGATCATCGGCATCATGCGGTCGATCGCATTTAATAATTCAGCTGGTGGATTTGCCGATTGCGAAAGAAAGCAATGCCGAAGGGGGAGCAGTTCCGCCAAGATATCGACGATCACCTGAGGATTGCGGCTGATATGCCCACCATCGCTTAAAATTTCTCGATCCAGCTGCCGAACAAAGTGATCAATCACGTGTTTCGTTCGTCTAGGACCGATATCGGTACATAATGCCACGTAGGTCAGCGCGATTGCCGCTTGAAGCCTATGTGTAGGATTATCAATACGTCGTGAGCGCCGCCATAGATAGGCTGATTGACGACCAATGGAATTCATAAATCGCCGATAAAAAGCACGATCAGATCCATCCAAAATCAGCGGGGAATGACTAAGCCAAGCAATAAGTCGCCGTGAAACGACCAAAATATCCCATATCGGTGATCGGTTAGGTGAACCGCAATTCGATATCCAGTCGCCAACCATTGTCCGAGCATTAGCGCGAGCCAATGCCGTATCAGCCGCGCGAATATCACGTAGCCAGCCGAAGCTCATAAGAGCCTCCGTCCAAGCTCGCGATGGAGATGGTGCAGAAAACGGTGAATGCCCGCCCGTTGAGACGATTTTTCCGGCAAATGCGAAATAGCCTGAGTAGATATCGCTAGCAGCGGTCGGATCGCTCGTCCGTAAATCCTGAGGAGCGATCAGAATCCGTTCAATGCGTCCGTTGAACGGCGTTGGCCGCAACCATCGTAAGGGCGCTATGAAGCTCGCACTTAATCGCAACGCCGAGCGTTTAGCCGCAAAGCGCAGAAATTGGCTGAATTCTAATATGCCTTTAAGCGCCAAACTTGGCTCCACCGTACCTTAATTGTAACTTCTTAGTCATACTCTGATTGACTGCCGACTTCCAAATGATTGCGGCGATAAATGTGGGTAACTTAAGACCGAATAAGCCGAGCGGCAAAAAATCCATCGATACCCTGCAGGCGTGCATCTTCATTCGGCAGCATATAGGGTAGGGTCCGTAATTCGCCTCGGCCATTGATCGCGCGGGATAATTCAGGGCCTAAAAGCGCCATATCATTACGGTTAAAAGGAGCTCGCTTTATTCGGTCGTCTGTTTCCAACAATGCGGTAATTTGTAGTTCGCCTTCTTCAGGCTCAAGCGAACAGGTACAATAAATAAGCCGCCCGCCGGACTTTAACATGTCGACGGCCTTTTTAAGGAGCCGTGCTTGGAGAGACGTTAGTTTTTGCAGATCAACGAGTTCTTTGGTCCAAGCGACATCGGGATGTCGACGGATCGTGCCTGTGGCGGTGCAGGGTGCATCGAGCAGAATGGCATCGAAAGGCCCGCCCTGATACGCGAGGGCATCAATCGCTACGGTTTCCACCGATAATTCAAGCCGCCGCATGTTTTCCGAGAGCCGCTCAAGGCGCTTGGCTGAACGGTCAATCGCCACAATTTCTGCACGGGTATGAGCCAGTTGCGCTGTTTTACCGCCAGGCGCGGCGCAAAGATCGGCAATTTTTTCGCCGGGCTTCACATTGAGCAGCATCGCGGGAAGCGCTGCCGCTGCGTCCTGTACCCACCAAGCGCCATCCGTATAGCCCGGAAGTGCCGTAATATTCGTGCGTCCTTTTAACCGCAGTGAACCCGTTGGCAAAACGACACCGTCGAGCCGCTCAGCCCATAGGGCCGCGTCTTGTTTCACAGTGATGTCGACACTCGCTTCTTGCATATTCGCGGAGGCAATCTTTTTCGCCGTATCTTCGCCATAGGCCTTAACCCATTTTTGGGCGAGCCATTCTGGCGTGTCGCGGTGCAACGGATCATCATTGGCCAGGATCGTCTCCCGCTCGCGCGCGATTGTTCGCAACAGGCCGTTTGCTAATTTGATAAAGCGCCGCGCTTCCGGATCCGCTTGGACAAGACGAACGGATAGGTCTACCGCCGCATGATCAGGGACATCAAGATAGAGGAGTTGCGCCACGCCTGCGACGAGGATCGATTCGAGCCGACCGGAGTGATTGGGCAGACCTTTTTCCAATCGTGACATCAGGGCATCGCCAATCGTGCCTAATCGTCGCGTTGCCGCCATGGCAATGGCGCGCGCTAACCCACGATCACGTTCTGATAAGGTCTTCCCCTCGGGCGTTGAAAGGATCCGATCAAGCGATTCGTCGAGCGGAAGGCTTCTTACGAGCAGGTCATCGATCGCGAGCATCGCGCACTGGCGAGCCATTAAACCCGGAATTTCTTCTAATGGGGAGGTGTCTTCAGCGCTATAATCGCTCATTAAGATGCTTTCCAATAGGCTCGTTCGGTTTGGTCTAACGGATATCCTTCTTGACCAATGTCCCTCTATGCCGCCAGAAGGTATCAGGCTGCAAGTTTTTACTGTTAAGAGGTTTTCTTGCCATGGATCACGAAAAGCCACACGATGAGACCGTTTCAGAGCAAAAAATGAGTAAGATCTTAACCCCCGTAGCCCAGCGCGCTCTGGCTGAAGCCGAGGCTCGACGCCTTGCAAATAAGCAGCCTATTAGTGTGCCGCGCGAGATCAATGGACGGGATGGTCCCGAACCTGTCCGGTATGGCGATTGGGAAGTTAAGGGCCTCGCGAGTGATTTCTAAGCCTATTGGCATAGTTCTAGCTAAGGCTAAGCCCTTGAAGGTCGTTTGAGTTGTAGAGTGGAGTAGAGCGTGGCGTTTGATCGGCGGGTATTTGTATCAGGATTATTGGTAGCACCTCTGGTGTCGACAATGGCGATGACGCAGGAAGGCAAGCAATGGAGCTATGAGGGCGCCGATGGTCCAGAGAAATGGGCCGAGATTGACCCTGCCAATCAGGCATGTGCGAACGGACTCGAGCAATCACCTATTGATTTGAGTAAATATTACGTAGCCGCGGTTGAGCCTATAAAATTTGACTGGCAACCGCAGCCTTTTGCGATGGTGAACAGCGGACGTTCCGTTTATGCCAATGTTGCAAAAGGAAGCTCGACGAAGCTTGGTAGCGATGATTATTCGCTCAAACAAATCGTCTTCCATCTTCCCAGCGAACATAGTGTTGATGGTCGCCGCCATGCCATGGAGATCCAGTTTGTTCACACGCAAGGGTCGAAAAAGCTTTTAATGGTATCGATCTTGGTTCGTCCGGGTGATCGGAATGATGCGTTCTTCGCAATGATTTCAAAGGCACCGGGGAAGCTGGGAACCCAGACATTACAGACCCCGGTCGATCCAAATGCGTTAATTCCCAAAACCCGCAGCATGTTCCGGTATCGTGGCTCGCTTACTATGCCCCCCTGCACAGAAAACGTCGATTGGGTCATATTTGCGGAGCCTCTTGAGGTCGCGCAGGCGGATATTGATGCGTTTAGGCAGATTTTTGCCATGAATGCGCGGCCGGCGCAGCCAATTAACCGTCGATTTCTACTAAAGGGCGTTTTCTAGCCCGAAGATTTTCTAAACTCGTCGGCATTTTTCATTAAGTTTATACAATCCAAGGTCTTTTTATTGCCGAATACGTTCTAGAGGCTTATTGACGTCGGTGCCGCCCGCAGCTGCTTCGTGCTGGATTTAATTGAATGACGTCTCCCCATACCTCCGAGATGATCGCCTTGAAGGATGTCCGCTTTTCTTATGCGGATCGCTCCATTTTGAAAGGCGTCAATCTCACCATTAAAAAGGGCGAGATTGTTGCGATTATGGGTGGCTCTGGTGGCGGGAAGACGACTCTTCTCGGATTAATTTCAGGAAGACTAAAACCTCAATCAGGCTCTGTTATTGTCGACGGGCTCGACGTGCCAAAGCTTAATAAGTCAAATCTTTATGGGCTACGCCGCAAGATTGGCATGCTATTTCAATTCGGTGCCTTGTTCACGGATTTGAGCGTTTTTGATAACATTGCTTTCCCCTATCGCGAACAAACCAATTTGCCGGAAGACATTATTCGCAGCTTGGTTTTACTAAAACTTGAAGCGGTTGGTTTGCGGGGAGCAAAAGATTTAAAGCCCGCCGAATTATCCGGCGGCATGGCCCGAAGGGTTGCTCTTGCACGTGCCGTAGCTCTTGATCCTGCCGTTATGCTCTATGATGAGCCGTTTACGGGTCTTGATCCGATCTCAGTGGGTATCATTGGCAGGCTCATTAAAAGGCTCAATCGGGCGCTTGGGATGACCTCAGTGATTGTAACCCACGATTTAAATGAGACGCTTCGTTTGGTTGATCGGGTTGTCGTTCTCTCCGACGGCAAGATCCACCGCGATATGGCGCCTGAGCAAATTAGAACAACCGACGACCCCTTTATTCGCCAATTTGCGGATGGGTTGCCGGATGGTCCGGTTCCGTTCCATTATCCCGGTCCGGACTATCTATCGGAGATTTTAGGGCGATGATCTCCCAGCTAGCTGAATTTTTTCAAGATTTGGGTCATTTTGTAACGAGCCGCATCGATCGGTTAGGGCTTGCGGCGCGATTTGCTGGATTACTGCTCCTCGCCCTTGGTGTTTCGATCCGTCGGGCGTCGTTGATCGTCCGAGAAGTTTATTTTTCCGGCGTCCGTTCCTTATCAATCGTTGCCGTTTCGGGTCTTTTTGTCGGAATGGTCTTAGCCGTTCAGGGCTATGAGGTCTTGCAACGTTACGGCTCTGCTGAATCTTTGGGCGTGATCGTTGCGCTATCACTTGTCCGTGAGCTTGGTCCTGTCGTGACTGCGCTCCTTTTTGCCGGGCGCGCAAGTTCTGCGGTCACGGCAGAAATAGGTCTTATGCGTGCAACCGAACAATTGGCTGCAATGGATATGATGGCGGTCGATCCGCTCTCCCGTGTTGTGGCTCCCCGGTTTTTGGCAGCGATTGTTTCGATGCCGCTCTTAGCTGCTATTTTCTCAACCGCTGGTGTCATAGGCGCTTGGATTATCGGCGTTCAACTCATTGGCATTGACGACGGAGCTTTCTGGTCGCAAATGCAAGCCAATGTTGATGTTCGGATTGACGTCTTGAATGGCCTACTAAAAAGCATCGTGTTTGGGACAGCTGTTGGGCTGATTTCCGTTTTTGAAGGTTACTTCGCAGCACCCACGGCTGAAGGCATAGCAAGTGCTACAACGCGTACTGTGGTAATCTCCTCACTATCGGTGCTTTTGCTCGATCTTGTTTTGACGGTGATGATGTTTCGGGGACTTAGCTGATGAATCGTTCCAAATTTGATTTTGCCGTCGGTCTTTTCGTCGCGATTGGCCTTTTAGCTATGGTATTCATGGCGCTTAAGGTTGGTAATCTGGCGGGCTTTGACAGCGGATCAGGCTATGCTCTTGAAGCTCGTTTTGACAATATTGGCGGGCTTAAAGTTCGCGCTCCAGTTAAAAGCGCGGGCGTTGTTGTGGGCCGCGTGGATTCAATTGGATTGGATAGCGAAACCTATGAAGCGGTCGTGCGCCTGCGCATCTCGTCAAATTACCGTTTTTCAAAAGATACAATCGCCTCAATTCTGACGTCTGGCTTACTCGGTGAACAATATGTAGGCTTGGAGTCTGGCGGCGATCCTGTATATCTCGCGGGTGGCGATCGGTTGGGCAAGACCCAATCGGCCATGATATTAGAAAAGTTGATTAGTCAGTTTTTGTTTAGCAAGGCGGCGGAAACGCCGGCAAAGTCCCAATGAAGCGCACATTCGCCTCCCTCTTCATCTTAGCGGTTATCGCACCGAGCTTGGCCTTTGCTACGCCGGTAAAAAAGATGAAGCCGAATGTTGCTCCATTGCCTATCGAGGAAGCTGCGGAGCCCGCACCGCCAAATGATTTATTTGAACCTGTTAATCGGGCCACGTTCGCTCTTAACGACGGGATTGATGCTCTCATTGTAAATCCGCTGGTTGCGGTCTGGAATGGTATTGTGCCTTCCTTCGTGCGCACGGGTGTCGGTAATTTTTTTAATAATCTTGATGACATCTATGTCGGCGCCAATCACCTTTTACAGGGCAATGGCTCACGAGCCGCCGTTGATTTTCAACGCGTTGCGGTCAACACGACAATTGGCATTGTTGGATTGGTCGATGTTGGCGCCAAGATGGGTTTAAACAAGGTTGATGGCGATTTTGGCCAGACACTCGGTGTTTGGGGCGTTCCTACCGGACCCTACCTCATCCTACCCTTGATTGGGCCGTCTACGGTCCGTGAAACTGCAGGACGTACGGTGCGTATCGCGACCGATCCGCGTACCTATATGGACGCGGTGCCTTCCTATTCTCTGATGGGTCTCGAATATTTACAAACCCGTGCCGATGCAAAAGCCAATGAAGGTCTTATTGCAGCCTCAAGCCTCGATCGTTATGTCTTTGTAAGAAATCTGTATCTGCAGAAGCGATCATTGATGGTTAAGGCCGGTCTTGAAGCGTCAAAATCGCGCCAAGCGGCTAAGTGAAAAGATCGGGTGATTTAGGATGTTGATCATGTGTTTTCGACAATGGATCCGCCCATTTGCCGGAATTGTAGCTTTCCTGGCTGCACTGGTACTTTCGCATGCCTATGCTGATGCACCATCGCCTGACGAACTCGTAAGAAAGCTTGCCGCGGAAATGACATCGGCGGTCAGGTCGGATCCTGATCTCCAAAATCCCGGCTCAGTGAAAATCTCGGATTTTGTCCAGAAAAATATTGTTCCGAGATTCGATTTTGAGCGGATCACGCAAATTGCGATGGGTCGGAACTGGGCGAAAGCAAACCCGGCTGAACAAAAGCAGATTGTTGCGGAATTCAGTAAATTACTCACGCGCACCTATTCGAATGCCATTGCCACGTTGAAAGACCTTGATGTCGAGGTAAAATCGACGCGTGTCGTGGCGCCAAACGCAGACGTTACCGTCAAGACGCAAATGATCGGAAGACCGCAACCTGTCGCGATTGATTATAGCCTTATCAATGGCCCCGGTGGTTGGCGCGTATACGACGTCTCTGTTGAGGGTATTAGTCTTGCCGCCGCCTATCGTGATGAATTTGCCGGACTGGTGGCCCAATCCGGCGTGTCGGGGCTGATTGACGCCTTAAAAAAGAAAAATGGCGGCTAGGAATGACCGAACAAATGATCGCTATAAAGGGTCCCTTGACCATGGCGACAGTTGGTCAAATCTATCGTGAATTCGAAAAAAAATTAGCTCAATCCGATCTAGTTCTCGATTTTTCAGGCGTTGAACAGATTGACTCAAGCGCCGTAGCTCTGCTCGTGACGATCTTTAGGAGGGCTCGTACGGCGCCAAACGGTGTTCGATTTGTATCTCTTCCATCCTCAATCATGCAATTTGCTGAGATCTATGGAATGGATGACCCGTTGCGTTCATGAGCCTCGTGAGACCGCGTCAATAGCTTCCGTCGTTGAGCATTGGCATTGATGTCAGGATAAACTTATCGAAGAAGGGCAGGCAGGCCCCGCCAATCGCGCGCGCCTGATTGCCGACAGTGCCTTCAATCAGCTCCGGCGGATTAAGGCCCTGTAAGTCTCGCTTGGCCAGCGCATTGCGGGTTGCCTCAACAAGCCGCAATCGAACATCGGCAGGAAATCCACCGTCAATAAAGACGGCTGAGAAATCAATGACCGAACACGACCCGACAATGGCATTGGCAAGATATGGGGCAATATCTTGGATCCAACCATCAATATATTCGCCAAAGCCTGACCAACCATCTGGCTGTTTCCACATCGGGGAAGGATCTACGCCAGCCGCTCGAATTCTCGCCTCGAGATTTGCGGCGGATGCTACCTCAATGAGCTGTACCGCTTTTCCATCCTGCCCGATAACAGGAAATGACCCGATGGCGCCGGCATTTCCTGACGGGCCCGTAAATACGCCCCCGTTTAAAACGATGCCGCCACCGATAAAAAATCCGATAAAGAGGTAGAGATAGTTCGTAAATTCATGGCCGCGGCCAAAGACAAATTCGGCTCCGCAAGCCGCCGTAGCATCGTTTTGAAGATAAACGGGAAAGGGGAAATCGCTGTCGAGGCTATGCACTAAATCGGCTGAGCGCCAGACATCCATCGCGCCTGATGGCGAACCGATCCCAGCTTCCCACTGCCAAAGGTCAAAGGGTGACGCAATTCCAAGTCCGGCAATTCGTTCGCGCTGCAAGGGTGTCATTTCTGACATGATTTTTGTCACCCCGCGCCGAGCGAAATCGATGATCGCATCAGGCATGGGCCAAGCGTAGGCTTCACGCATCGAATTACGGACATTGCCTACGAAATCAATGAGAACCAATTCCGCACTACGCCGGCCAATTTTAACGCCGAGCGAAAAGGCACCATCATCGGCGAGCGCCATTGGGGTCGAAGGCTGTCCGATTTTTCCCCGTAAAACATTTCCGCGGTGGAGCAGTCCATCCTCTTCCAAGCGCCGCATAATCACCGAAATGGCTTGCGCTGAGAGGCCTGTAATTCTTGATATTTCAGCCTTTGTTAAGCTGCCATGCCGCCGAATAAGAGACAAAAGAAGTCGCTCATTATGAGCACGCACGTCTCCCTGCTTCGACCCGCGCCCTGACGCGCTTAGTCGAACCATCTGGCCGCCTGACCACTCCGTATAAGTCGACACTCTGTTTCCTCTCCTGCGCCCCTATTTGGGTTGCAAAATTTACAACACCGAAACAAATCTCAATAAATAAATCAAGTTGATTTATTTATTGACAAGGATTGATTTTCGATGTTCGTTAAGCCTCGAGAACGGGCAAAGGAGAGGTCCTGCGCCCGGAATTCTCGTTCCGTCGAGACCGGTGACTAACCGGCTCATATGGCTTTTTGGGAGGTTCTCTTGAACAAGACTCTTGTTACTTCTTTGCTCGGCGCCATTGCTATGGGCGCTGTATTCGCTGCTCCAGCCTATGCTGAAACCGGCGCTTGCTTGATCACCAAGAACAACACAAATCCTTTCTTCGTGAAGATGAAGGAAGGCGCCACGAAGGCTGCTGAAGCCGCTGGCATCAAGCTCACGGCTGCTGCAGGCGTGAAGGACGGCGATGCTGCACCACAGATCACCGCGATTGAAAACTGCGTTGCTTCGGGCGCTAAGGGTATCCTTATCACCGCATCGAACGACTCGGTTATTCCTGCGCTCAAGAAGGCCCGCGCTGCTGGCGTTCTCGTTATCGCACTCGACACGCCAATTGGCGATAAGGATGCGGCCGATATGACGTTCGCAACCGACAATTTCGAAGCTGGTATCCTCATCGGTAAGTGGGCGAAGGCTACGCTCGGCGATAAGGCGAAGGATGCCAAGATCGGGATGCTCGACATCAACAAAGACAATATCTCGGTTGACGTTGCACGCGACACGGGCTTCCTCGTCGGCTTCGGCATCGATGTTCCAAACAAGAAGGTCATGGGTTCTGAAAAGGATCCACGCGTTATCGGCCATCAGTCGTCGGACGCAAATCCTGAAGGCGGCGTGAAGAGCGTTGAAAATCTTCTCGCAAAAGAGCCTAACATGAACGTCGTTTACACCATCAACGAGCCAGCAGCAGAAGGTGCTTATCAGGCACTTAAGAAGGCTGGTAAGGAAAAGGGTGTCTTGATCGTCTCCGTTGACGGTGGCTGCCCAGGTGTGAAGAGCGTTGCTTCGGGCGTTATCGGCGCAACGTCGCAGCAGTATCCGCTGTTGATGGCCTCGAAAGGCATCGAAGCAATTGCTGCTTTCGCTAAGGACGGCACGAAGCCAAAGGCTTCTGACGGTCTCGACTTCTTCAACACGGGCGTGAACCTCATCACCGATAAGCCAGCAGCTGGCGTTCCTTCGATCGACTCGAAGGAAGGCACCGCGAAGTGCTGGGGCTAATCGCTTAAGGCCTGAATTATTAACTTAAATCTGTGGGGGGCGATCATTAGATCGCCCCCCACATCGTAAGAAATGCATGACGAACTGCGTTGAATATGTGTAAATTGTCGAAAATTTGCTACGTTATTAGCGCAGTAGAGATAACGGGGGAGCGCCTATGAGTGCGAATGCTGGGCCGGAGAAGACGATCTCCGATTTTGAAGCGGTGCTCGAAAAAGCTGACACGTCAGTCGTTGCGTTTGAGCAGGATCGCAATGGTCCTTTAGACCTCATACGCGATTTTCTGAGAACAAACCCAACGGCCATTCCAGCGGCCGTTCTCCTCATCAGCGTTATCGGTTTTGGCTTTGTTGCCAATAATTTTCTTAAACTCAGCACGCTATCGCTCGTTCTGCAGCAAGTTACCGTTACGGGCATTGTAGCGATTGCGCAGACGATGATTATTCTAACAGCCGGTATTGATTTGGCCGTAGGCCAACTCATGGTGCTGTGCTCGCTCATTATGGGTAAATTAGCCGTTGAGCTTGGCGTTCCCGTTTGGATAGCGATCGTCATCGGTTTTATCGCTGGCGGAGCGATGGGATGCTTGAATGGTATCTTCGTCGCCTATTGGCGCTTGCCACCCTTTATCGTGACACTCGGTACGCTCGGTATCTTTAAGACGCTCAAGCTCTGGTATTCAGGGTCAGAGTCCGTTCGCGCCGCCGATATCGAAGAAAAAGCGCCCTTCCTGGACTTTTTCGGACAGACCATTAAGCTCGGTGCCGGTGCCGAAGTGACCTATGGTGGGATTGCACTTGTACTCACTGCTATTGCTGCGTGGTATGTTCTAAATCGCACGCCATGGGGTCGGCACGTTCATGCGGTTGGCGACGATCCTGACTCCGCGCTTCTTGCTGGTATTCAGACCAAGCGAATCTTGTTGTCGGTATATGTTGTCGCCGGGTTTGTTTGTGCGTTTGGTGCGTGGATCTCAATCGGTCGCGTTGGCACAATTAACCCAGAAAGTTTCGACCAGATCAATCTTGATTCTATTACCGCGACTGTGATCGGCGGAACGTCATTGTTTGGTGGCCGTGGGTCGCTGTTTGGATCCGTTCTTGGTGCTTTGATCGTCGGTGTTTTCTCGACTGGTCTCGCATTGGCTGGTGTTGATTCTTATTGGCAGTATCTAACCATTGGCGTGTTGATCATTCTCGCCGTTGCAGTTGATCAATGGTTGCGGAGGGCTTCGCAATGACAAAACAACAACCTGTTCTTGAGGCCCGTGGTCTCTCCAAGCGCTATGGCCATGTTGTTGCGCTTAACAATGCGGATTTTGATTTATATCCTGGCGAAATTCTTGCCGTTATTGGCGATAATGGCGCTGGCAAGACAACACTGATCAAAGCTCTGACGGGCGCTATTACACCTGATCACGGTGAAATCCGTTTGAACGGCGAGGCTGTACATTTCCGTTCGCCGCAGGATGCACGCGCGGCCGGTATCGAAACGGTGTATCAAAATCTTGCGCTTTCTCCTGCACTTTCCATCGCTGAAAATATGTTCCTCGGTCGTGAGCGTTTGAAACCCGGACTATTGGGTAAATTATTTTATACGCTTGATCGTTCTGGAATGAACAGTTTCGCTCGCCAGAAACTGAGCGAACTCGGCTTGTTGACGATCCAAAATATCGAGCAACCTGTTGAATCTTTATCAGGTGGCCAGCGCCAAGGTGTTGCTGTTGCTCGTGCTGCTGCTTTCGGATCGCGGGTTATCATTATGGATGAGCCGACGGCGGCGTTGGGTGTTAAGGAATCGCGCCGCGTTCTAGAACTCATTCTCGACGTTAAAAAGCGTGGATTACCGATTGTCTTGATCTCGCACAACATGCCTCATGTGTTTGAGGTGGCTGACCGCATCCATATTAATCGGCTGGGTCGTCGCCTCTGCGTGATCAATCCGAAGGATTACACGATGGCTGATGCGGTTGCGTTTATGACGGGCGCTAAAGAGCCTCCTCCTGAAGTCGTTGCAGCCGCTTGATCTCTCGTGTCTGATCTACAGGCCGTCGTCGATCATCTAACCGGAATCATCCGTGATCGTGATGATGGCCATGCGCGCCAATTAATCGCGATTGCGGGTCCGCCGGGGGCGGGAAAAAGCACGGTAGCTGAAGCGCTCGTTGAGCAACTTAACATATTTATTCCCGATAGACCTGCAGAGGTCGTTCCGATGGACGGCTTCCATTTCGATAATGCCATTCTTGATGAGCGAGGTTGGCGCGCCCGCAAAGGTGCGCCCGAGACCTTCGACATTGGTGGCTTTTCATCTTTGTTGCGGCGCTTAAAAAGTGAGCCAGGTGATATTGCGATACCAGTCTTTGACCGGGGTTCTGATTTAGCGCGGGCTTCCGCGCGAATTGTGCGAAGCGATCAAAGACTTTTGATCGTTGAAGGAAATTATCTTCTTCTTGATAGACCCCATTGGAGCGATCTTTTCCCGCTTTTTGATCTGACCATCTTTTTAAAGCCATCTATCGAAACAATTGAACAGCGCCTCATTCAACGTTGGCTCGATTATGGGCTCGATCATCCATCAGCAATCGCGCGTGCAAGGGGAAATGATCTTGCCAATGCGCGGATTATCTTATCCGAAAGCCGCTCTGCGAATATCGTCGTGCAGGATTGACGATACTCGGGCTATGTCCTGATCACCAGATCGGATAGGTTGCGTTAATATTCGGCTTAAGCATCATTACAAAAGGGGGCCGCCATGGAACAGCGTGCGCTGGGGCAACAAGGTTTACGTGTATCAAAACTTGGGCTTGGCTGCATGGGTATGTCCGAGTTCTATGGAGCCCATGACGATGCCGTTTCCACTGCCGTTATTCATCGAGCGCTTGATCTCGGCGTCACCTTTATTGATACGGCTGATATGTATGGCGTTGGTCACAATGAGGAGTTGCTCGGCCGAGCGATAAAGGGCCGCAGAGACGGGCTCATTATTGCGACGAAATTCGGTAATGTCCGCGGCCCAAATGGTGAGCGCCTCGGCATTTCTGGCAAGCCCGACTATGTCAAAAGCGCATGCGACGCGAGCCTCAAACGATTGGGTGTCGATGTTATCGATCTTTATTATCAGCATCGTGTTGATCCTACGACGCCGATCGAAGATACCGTCGGTGCGATGGCCGATCTCGTAAAGGCTGGTAAGGTCCGGTATTTAGGATTGTCCGAAGCTGCCCCTCAGACGATAAGACGCGCCCATAAGGTTCATCCGATCACGGCATTGCAGACCGAATATTCGTTGTGGAGCCGTGAACCGGAAGCCGGGATTTTACCAACTTTGCGTGAATTGGGCATTGGCTTTGTTCCCTATTCGCCACTCGGTCGTGGCTTTCTCACGGGTCGTTTCACATCAAATGATGATTTGCCCAATGGCGATTTCCGCAAAATGTCGCCGCGCTTTTCCGACGAAAACTTTGCCGCTAATCGCGCCTTAGTTCGTGTTGTTGAAGATATTGCAGCATCCAATAACGCGACCGCCGCGCAAATAGCGCTCGCATGGGTTCTGGCGCAAGGTAACGATATTGTGCCAATCCCCGGAACAAAGCGTCTGTCTTATCTGGAAGATAATATCGGCGCATTAAAGGTAACCCTCTCGGCAAGCGATCTTGCTACGCTTGATCAAGCGTTCCCCGCAGGAATTGCGAAAGGCGAGAGATATCCGGCTGCGGCTATGGGCGCTCTTAATCTGTAATCGAGATCAATAGGCTGGAGTCTTAATCAATGAAGCGAATTTTGTGTTACGGCGATTCAAACACGCATGGAACCAAGCCCATGCATCATGAGAATGACGTTGCACGGTTTGCATTTCTCGAACGCTGGCCGGGCGTTGTGGCATCCGAACTTGGTGCTGATTATCAGATCATTGAAGAAGGTCTTCCGGGGCGTACAACGGTTCACGATGACCCGATCGAAGGCCATCACAAGAATGGTAAGTCCTATTTGCTGCCATGCTTGGAGAGCCATTGGCCGCTTGATGCGGTTGTTATTGCGCTTGGTGTCAACGACTTGAAAACACGTTTTAATGTCGGTCCAGCTGAAATAGCGGCGAGTATCGGCGGTTTGATCGATGTTGTCCGTCAGGCGCCCTCGTTTGGCCATGCTGCCCCGAAGATTCTTGTTCTAGCCGCCCCTTCCATTCTTGAAGCGGGATGGCTTGGCGAAATGTTTGCGGGTGGCGCTGAAAAATCCAAAGGCTTAGCGCCCCATTTGTCTTCCGTCGTACAATCCCATGGCGTTGCTTTTTTTGACTTAGGAAGCGTGGCCCATGTCTCCCCCATTGATGGCATCCATTTTGATGCTACCAATCATCGTGTTATGGGCCATGCCATTGCACTTCAGTTGAAAGCATTATTGGCGTGATTAATCGAAACAGTACGTTCGAATTTATTCTTCTCATTGCTCTGTTAAACGCGCTGACGGCAATGTCGATTGATACGATGTTGCCTGCGATTGGAGTCATTGCCAGCGAGCTTGGTGCTGCCGATCCAAATAACCGGCAATTTATTATTACAGCCCTATTCGGCGGTATGACTCTGGGTACATTAATTTATGGCCCAGCCTCAGACTCGATTGGTCGAAAGCCCGCAATATTCATTGGGCTCGTTATTTTCGCCGCTGGCGCCCTCATGTGCATGTTTGCCACCAATTTTTCGGCCATGCTGATTGGGCGGTTTATCCAAGGATTGGGTGCTGCCTCACCGCGTTTTGTCTCCACAGCGATGGTGCGCGATGGCCTTGCAGGCTCGGCGATGGCACGCGTCATGTCGTTCGTGATGACTGTCTTTATGTTGGTCCCCATTCTTGCGCCATCCATTGGTCAGCTTGTGCTCTTGGCGTTTCACTGGCGCTTTATATTTGGTGGCTTTTTCGTGATGGCGATTGTGGCCGGTCTTTGGCTTGGTTTGCGCCAAGAAGAAACCTTGCCTGTTGAGCGTAGACTACCTTTTTCACCTCGAACATTGCTCGCTTCCGGTATCGAGGCTTTTCGTCATCCGGTGACGCTCGGCTACACGCTCGCCATGGGCTGTGTATTTAGCGGGCTGATCTCGTATCTCGGAACGTCGCAGCAAATTTTCGCCGAGCTTTATGGCCAAGGTGCATGGTTTGCGATTTGGTTTGCAGGCTTTGCTATTGCGCTTGCGCTTTCAACGATTGCAAATGGCCGCTTTGTTGTGCGTCTTGGTATGCGCACCATTACCAAATGGGCCTTACGAGCAAGCATCGGTTTCTCGGCTCTGTTCTTGATAGTTGCAATCGCCTATGGCGGAACACCACCGCTTCCGACTCTGGGCATCTATCTGTTTTTGAATTTCTTTTGCCTCGGCCTTCTCTTTGGAAATTATAATGCTCTTGCCCTAGAGCCTGTCGGCCATATCGCTGGAATGGCATCGGCGGTATCGGGGTTTATCTTCTCGGTCATTTCAATTGTTGGCGGGACGCTGGTTGGTCAAACCTATAACAACACCGTTATCCCCCTCGTGGCAGGATTTGGTGGCTTTGGCTTAATGGCCTTTCTTCTCACCGAATGGGCTGAGAAAAAACGAAAATCCTTGGCAAAACAGTGACTCGACTAATTTACCGATTATGCCAATATTTACCTCAATCGATGAATAGCGCGCTTCGCGGAAAGGCGGAAACACCATGTTGAGATTAGATGAAAAACTCGCGCGCATTCGTGCCGGCGACTACACACGAAATGATTTCATCATTGCTGATGCCAAGGATCCCGATATGGGGCCGGGTTTACATGCCATTGGTCCGATGCGGCAAGCGGATGGTACGAGTTCCCGCTTGCGGACGCGCGAAGAGTTTTTGGTCTCGATTGAAGAGATCCTCAAACAAGACATCATCGATATTATGTTGACGTCGCTTTCAAACCTTGAGCAGCTTCATAAACGCGGCACGGCTCAAGGCTCGGATATTAAATTTGCAATTCGTGCGAATGACACAACCGATATTTGGCGTCACCGCGGGGCTACCTACCATAATTCACCATCGCGACCCTTCCGTACAGCCGCTCTATCGCGTGCCGTTTCTTTCACCGATTTAGGGCTCTATTCGATCACCTTTAATAATGATCTCGATGCCGACCATTATTCAATGGAGGCGTTCACCGATTTCCGTGAAGATGCAATCGCGCATGGAATGAAATATTTTCTAGAAGTCTTTAATCCAAACGCCGCACAAATTTCGGCCGAAGATATGCCGCGTTACGTGAACGATGCAATTATTCGTTGCTTAGCAGGCTTAACCGAAGCCGAGCGTCCGCAATTTTTGAAGATTGCCTATAATGGACCACGCGCGCTCGATGAGCTTGCCTCTTTCGATCCAAGCTTGGTTGTTGGCGTTTTGGGTGGCGGCGCAGGCACGACGCGCGATTGTTTTGAGCTTATTTTCCAAGCTGAAAAATATGGCGCGCGCGTAGCACTGTTTGGCCGCAAGATAAATTTGGCTGAATCGCCGCTCGAAATGATCCGTCATATGCGCGCTGTTGCATCGGGTGCTCTAACGCCAACCGAAGCTGTTTCGTCTTATCACGATGCTTTAAAGTCCAGTGACATAACACCCGCTCGATCCTTTGCCGATGACAATGTGATCACGGAAGCTGTTCTCAAATCGGCGTAAGAGAAGCCTTATGTCTCAGCGAAGCGGAATTCTTACAGCCGGTTCTTGGTGCGTCGACAACAACAAGTCGCTGCCGGTTTGGCCTTCCGAAGATACGATGAGTACGATCACGGCATTGGATCGCCAGGGCGGTGGATCAGGGTCCAATATGGCGTTTGATTTAAAGCGCCTCGATCCCGATTTTTTTGTCGAAACCATGGGCATCGTGGGTGACGATTCCGACGGCCGTTTTTTGATCGAGAAGTGCGACGAGGCAGGCGTCAAGCGCGATAGGCTTGCCATGATCAAAGGTGGCATGACGGCATTTACCGATTGCTTCAATTCGCTCGAAAGCGGCAAGCGAACCCATCTTTATTTCCCCGGTGTCGCGGATGCGCTTTCACCTGACGATTTTGATTTTTCTACCACGACTGCTCGGCTTTTACATTTAGGCTTGCCCGGTGCCCATAAGACGATGGATGGTCAATGGGGCAGTGATACAACGGGCTGGGCGACCGTCCTGCGCGCGGCTCAAAAAGCAGGGCTTAAGACCAATCTGGAAATGGTAACGACGACGCGCGAAAAAGTCCGGCATTTTGGCCTTTCCGCCTTGCCCTATCTTGATCTCCTCATCGTCAATGATTTTGAGATTGGTGCAGTAGCCGATGTCGAAACGCGCGATGGCACAAAGACCCTCCCAGACCGTATTGTCGAAGCCCTACAAAAAATCCTTGAGCTCGGCTCAGTTTCCATCGCGGCTGCGCATTTTCCCGAAGGCGCGATCGCGATTAGCCGCGAGGGTGGATTGTTTTCGGTTGGATCGGTCGCGATTCCATCGAACCAAATTGCAGGTGTTAATGGGGCTGGCGACGCGTTTGCGGCGGGCTTCTTATATTATTGGCATCAATCTCACCCGATTGACGACGCCTTGCGATTTGGCCACGCGGTAGCGGCTGCCTCCATGCGGGAAGTGTCAACAACGGCTGGTGTGACGAATGTCTCGGAAACCCTAAAATTAGCGAAACAATGGGGCTACCGCCCCGCGCCAGTGGTAAAAATCTAATTATTGGGTTTAAATGGTGCCGCTTAGGTGACTCGAACACCTGACCCCAGCTTTACGAAAGCTGTGCTCTACCAACTGAGCTAAAGCGGCAACGCGCGGCTACATACATGAGTTCTAGCCGTTTTCCTACCCCCTTTTAGCACATCACCCGCAAAGGAGCGCATTTTATTCGTGCCCCGGTCCCGGATCATCGGGCGAATGGGCAAGCGGAAAGATGACATCGGCCTTGGATCGGCTTTTAGGCTTCGACATTTCGGCCTCACTTGCTTGAGAAGCCAAAAAGGCCGAGGCGGACAATGTCTTTTTTGATCCTGGAGCCTGAAAATCGGGCTCTTGAACGGTTCGTGGCGTCGCGGGGATCGAATCAAGTGAGCGAAGGGCCCCATTTAAAACATTGGAAAATTGCCGATCAACCATCGTTTCGGCCGGTTTGGCCCAAGTGAACACGTCTAGCTTGCCCGATATTGGCGATATTGCCGCCCAAACATCACTGATCAAACCATCCCCAATCCAACTTGGGTCGCGCGGCGCGTGCGAGGCTCGGCCTAACCATTCCCGAACATGCCCGCCATCGCCATGCTCCACTTGCTCGAGCTCGGCCAAGAGCAAACAGATGCGCACGGTTGGTGCTGTTTCAATAAGGGGCGCTATCGCCTCTCTCGCTTTCGCGAATTCGCGGGTTTCAACAAAAGTGCGGGCCAAAGCATAGCGACTTTCGGCGTGGGCTGGTTTGAGAGAGGAGAGTTTTTTTGCGCGCGCGAGCCGTTCTCGAGCAGCGTCGCCCGGACGCACGGCGAGATAGGCCTCGGCAATTTCGGGATGCGGGTTTAATTTCCACGCCGCTTCAAGAATGCGCGAGGCCTTTCGATAATCGCCTTGGCGTGAAAGGAGCCTCGCAAACGCGGTTTGTGCGGGCACAAGGTCGGGGGCCAATTTAGCGGCTTCCCGTGCGGCTTCGATTGCAAGTTCGGGTGCGCCGTCGCCATGCGATAGCGCATCGGCTGTCAGCAATACGGCCCGCTTCCGCTTGCGCTCCGGTCGCTCAAAAGCAGCGCTTCCACGATCCAACGCCATAAGCGCCTTTTGCCAATCGCCCGCTTTGGCGTGGTGCTCGATCAAAGCGTCGACCGCCCATGCCGTCTTCGGTGCGAGGTTTACCGTTTCCTCGGCAAATTTAAACGCCTCATGCTCATGGCCTGCGCGTTGGGCTTCAATGTAAAGTCCGCGTAAACCAAGCAGCTTTGTATCCGGGCTTATCAGCATATCGCGAAAGGCCCGCGAGGCACCGGCTGCATCACCTTCCATCTGCGCCGCTTGCGCGGATAGGAGCAGGGCTAAAGGCTCTCGACCTAACAGACGCGTTGCTTCACGCGCGCTTCGTTGCGCTATTTTTGTATCGCCAGCCCCCACCGCAATCATGCCGCGCGAGACAGCAAGATGTCCTTTATGTCTTTGCCGAGCATGCCAACCGATTGAAATCATGCTTGGCAAGCGGAACACAAATCGAAGAATCGACCAGATCACCGCAAGCGCAATAGCGAGCGCGACGACGACAATCAGGGCAACGGCCAATGACGCCTCAACTTTGAAACCCATCATGGTGACGGAGACACCGCCCGGCATGTCGGATAACCAGGCAAGCCCAAGCGCGATGGATGTCAGAACAATGAAGGTAAGGCTGAGCCTAATCATTGCGCCGCTCCCTTCACACTTAGCGAGTTAAGAGCGTCGCTGATCAAAGTGTCAACGGCGGCTTCTGTGTCCAATTTAGCTCGAAGTTTTGCCGCCCAGTTGGCGAGAATTTGTCGATCCGCTTCGGGCATTGATTGCCATATTTCAAAGGCTTTAGCGCCTGCATGATTCGTCAGAGCTAATTCGATTTCTGAGGAATTAGACGGAGCGCTCGGCATTGCTTCGTCCGTGCGCGTGATCGTAACAAAATGAGAGAGCACATCTAACATTCGATCTTCAATTGCTGCCGATGAAGATGATGTGGTGGTTTCAATGCGTGTTGGCATCGCCATGATTTGCTTCAATTCATGCTGCAATGCCTCATAGGATATTGTCCCCGATTGCGCATGATCGTGTAGAACTTTATTTTCAGCCGAAGGTCCCATTAACTCAATGAGGGCGTCGTATTCCGTTTTATAAGGCGTACTCTTTGCGATATGATCTTTGATCAGACCTGCAAGCGTTAAGCGTATAGCGCCTTTGCTCCATGTGCCATCTGATGAAGAGAATTGACCTTCCATATGACCGAGTGCCTCTTCAATCGTATTTAGGCGCGTCGTAAGGGGCGTAAGATCGACAGACGCTTTCGAGCTTTGTGTCAGAGACTTACGCAAATCACCGGCATCAGTTTCGATCTTTGCAAGACGCGTCTCGAGCGTTTTCACCGACGATTGTGAGGCAAGCTGGCTGATGGACGATTGGAGAGCGATTGTTGCATCAGGGGCGGTATTTTTCATCGGCCAGAAAGTGAGGCTACCCGCAACCAAGGCCCCTCCGATGATACCACCACCTATCGCCGCAATGATCAACGAAGGGTCGAATTTTTTCCCGCCCTCTACCGTCTCACTCTTCTCCTCGCCAGACGCTGACTCATCCGGTTTTACCTCGGCTGCGGCAAGATCAATGATTGGCGGCTCAGATCGCGCGCGCCGTGAGGGGTTTGGCGTTTGCGCTTCGACATTTGGGTCATTCTCTATCATGCTCTAGCGCGCTCCCGCTTCAATCGCCGATCAAGCCTAACCATGGCCGTTTAAGGTTTATACTTCCTTGATCTAGGACAGATTAAGGCAAAGCCCTTGCGATCAAATCAAACAGGCTTTTTTCGTTTGCTTCCATGGCGCGCGTGACTGACGGACAGTGGATTGCCCTAAGCGGTGAGGCTACGTCTTCCGAAAGGCAAAGATGGCGTAGTTTCGTGAGGGTTGAGAGTGTGCCTGAACGCTCCGCCAAATCAATTAAGGTTTCTACCGAAGCCCGCGAGAAGTGAAGCGCTGTATCAACAGTAGCGAGGTCGTCGATTTTTTCACCGGGCCAGATGCTAACGGCCTGAGCTTTATAAAGCTCGACACTCGTTACCCGATAACCAGCCTGTCGGAGTTCGTCTTCGACGATGGGTTTGCGCGGTGTACCGGTCAGATAGAGGAAATGCGCCTCATTCGAATATGCAGCCATTAAATCCGACACGAGCTTGGCGCCTGAGCCACCCGCCACATGGGCCGACGAGAAACCCAAGTCATGCGCAATCCCGGCGGTTTTTGCGCCGACACAATGGAGCGCGGCTGATTTTAATCTCGCAATATCCGGCTTCACCATCATCCGGAAAGCATTGGCGCTGGTTGCCAAAACCGCCGTAAACGCACCTTCAGGCAGCGAATTGCCCGTGGCAACAATTTCGGTTGCCGGTAGCGATAGACACTCATAGCCCAATTCAACCAGCCTTCCGGCGGTTGCCGTCGCGTCCGGTTCCGGGCGCGTGATCAGAATTTTCATTCGCCTTGCATACGTATTTCTGGCGGTAGCACCGCAAGAATATCCCGTGCGGCCTTTTCACCAATCAGAGCGGCGTCGTTAACCGATCCCGATCCATTTGCGGTGAAAGATTGGCGGCCATCATTGCTGAGATAAAGGCCATGAAATGTAAGCTGGTCACCATTGATAACCGCGTGGCCTGCAATTGGAGTCCGGCACGATCCATCCAATAATTTAAGGAAGGTTCGCTCGGCGGCAAGCGCAATACCCGTATGAGCATCGGCAATAAGGCTGAAGGCTTCAAGCGCCCGTGCATCGCCGCTCCGCGCTGTCACGCCGACAGCGCCTTGTCCGATCGCGGGTGGAAATGTATCGAGCGGTAAAATGGCAGCCGCTTTTTCGGCAATACCGAGTCTTTTGAGCCCCGCAAGCGCCAAAAGTGTCGCGTCCACTTCGCCCTCCGCCGATTTCCGGATCCGTGTATCGACATTGCCGCGCAGTACTTGCGTCTTAATGTCAGGGCGGATGCGCTTGACGAGCGCGGCGCGGCGCAAACTAGCCGTGCCAACAATACCGCCAAGCGGGAGTTCCTCGATCGATTTATATTTCGCCGATATCAAACAATCGCGCACGTCTTCGCGCGGCAAATAGCCAATAATATCAATGCCATCAGGAAAAGCGGTTGGCATGTCTTTGGCGGAGTGAACGGCTAAATCAATATCGCCAGCCAACATGGCTTCGTCAATTTCTTTGGTAAAGGCGCCTTTGCCGCCAACCAAGGCTTGGCCGCCGGCTTGGCTCATATCACCAGAAGTTCGAATAATGACGAGCTCGATCGCATCTTCTGGCACGTTCAGCGCTTTACGAAGGCGAGAGGCCACTTCATTGGCCTGCCATAGGGCGAGGGGGCTACCCCGCGTCCCGATCTTAAACCCTTTTCCCGCCATTCGCCTTAAACCTTGCTCTTTTTCCTGCTCTTATGCGATGTCCATCCAGAATCATCGCATTGGCCTACTTGCTCATTTATAGGGGGTTGCTAAGCCATGCGAAAGAGGCCCTGTAATTTTGGGCCGCCGTCAGTCATTGAAGAGAAAAAGCGCCATGCGCGTTCTAGGTATTGAAACAACCTGTGATGAAACCGCTGTCTCTGTCGTCGAAAGCGATCGGGATGGTGAGGGTCGCATTTTATCGAATGAAATCTTAAGCCAAATCAAGGCACATCAAGCCTATGGCGGCGTTGTTCCAGAAATCGCGGCCCGCGCCCATATCGAGGTTATCGATATTCTCGTGAAACAGGCTTTGCAAACGGCCGGCATGAAATTGTCGGATATGGATGCCATAGCTGCCGCCGCCGGTCCGGGTCTTATCGGTGGTGTGATGGTCGGTTTAACAACCGGCAAAGCGCTTTCGCTTGTGGCCCAAAAGCCATTTTTGGCCGTTAATCACCTTGAAGCCCACGCGCTCTCTCCACGTTTGACCGATGGTGTCGCCTTTCCATTCTTATTATTGCTCGCGTCAGGTGGACATTCGCAATTGCTTTTCGTGCGCGGCGTTGGGGATTATGTCCGGCTCGGCACCACGATCGACGACGCGATCGGCGAAGCCTTCGACAAAGTCGCAAAAATGCTCGGGCTCCCCTATCCGGGTGGGCCGGAAGTCGAAAAACTGGCGCTTGAAGGCAATCCTGAGCAATTCGCCTTTCCTCGCCCCATGCTCGGTCGGAAGGAACCCGATTTTTCCCTGTCTGGATTAAAGACCGCGGTCCGCATCGAGGCAGAAAAAATCGCGCCTCTTACCGCTACAGATGTCAAAAACATTTGCGCCTCGTTTCAAGCAGCGATTGTGGATGTCGTAGCGGATCGAACCAGAATGGCGCTGCGCGTTGCGCGTGCCGATTTTGCTGAACCAACAGCCATTGTCGTTGCCGGTGGTGTTGCCGCCAATCTCGCGATGCGGCGGGCCCTGCAGCGTGTCGCAAGCGATAATAGCCTGCCTCTTGTGGCGCCTCCTGTTGCACTCTGCACCGACAATGGCGCCATGATTGCATGGGCCGGGATTGAGCGCTTAAGGCTCGGGCTGGTCGATGGGCTGGATTTCGCGCCGCGCTCCCGTTGGGCGCTTGAAGCGAAAGTCGCGCCTCATGTTTGAACATATCTCGGTTATTGGTTCAGGTGCTTGGGGAACCGCTTTGGCGCTTGCGGCCGCACGAGCGGGTCGAAAGGTCACGCTATGGAGCCGTGACGCGGATCAGGCGCAAGCCATGCAATCGACCCGCGAGAATAGCCGTCGATTACCAGGCATTCTCTTACCCGATGCGATCACCGTAACGGCCTCGCTTAAAGAGGCGGCCGATAAGGGCCGTGCCATTCTATTGGTCGTTCCCGCACAAGCCTTGCGGGACATGACAATCGCCCTTTCGATGGTTGTGAAACGCGGTATTCCGTTGATTGTCTGCGCCAAAGGGATTGACCGTCAAAGCGGCGAATTCATGAGTGAGATTGTAACTGACGCGATACCCGGTGTTATGCCTGGTATCTTGTCCGGGCCAAGTTTCGCAGATGATGTCGCACGCGGCCTACCCACAGCTGTCGTTTTAGCCGCACCAATTGGTGAAATTGCTGAAGCATTGGCGAAATCGCTGAGTTCCTCCAGTTTTCGTGTCTATCATTCGTCGGATCTTCGTGGCGTTGAGATCGGCGGCGCGGCTAAAAATGTTTTAGCCATTGCAGCGGGAATTGTTGAAGGGCGCGGCTTGGGGGAAAGCGCGCGTGCCGCGTTGGTCGCGCGCGGATTTGCCGAGTTGCGGCGTTTTGCAGAGAGCTATCAAGCCAAGCCTGAGACCCTAATGGGCCTTTCGGGACTTGGTGATTTGGTGCTCACGGCAGGCTCGCTCAAGTCACGAAATTTTGCCTTCGGGCATGATCTTGGACGCGGTAAATCCGTACACCAAGCGGGAGGCGGAAAATTGGCTGAGGGCGTTTATACCGCCCATGTGCTCGTTGAAATGGCGCGCGCGCGGGGTATCGAAATGCCTATCGCCGAGGCTATTTCCGCCATTTTAGAGAATAGGCTGACGGTGGACGGAGCGATTGATCGCTTGATGAACCGCCCGGTAAAGGGGGAATAAAGCGATGGCGCACTGGCTCTATAAATCCGAACCCTTCAAATGGTCATGGGATCAACAGGTTGAAGCGGGAGCGAAGGGCACATTTTGGAACGGCGTTCGCAATCACTCCGCCAAGCTCAACATGCTCGCGATGAAAAAAGGTGATACAGGCTTTTTCTATCACTCGAACGAGGGCAAAGAAATTGTCGGTATCGTTGAAGTCATCCGCGAAGCCTATCCCGATCCAACGGCAGAACCGGGCGAGCCTTGGGTGGTGGTTGATCTTAAAGCGGTGAAGGCGTTGCCAAAGCCCGTTACGCTCGCTGCCGTTAAAGCAGAGGAAAGACTAGCAAAAATGTCGCTCGTTACCTCCATGCGGCTCTCGGTGCAGCCCGTAACGGAAGCGGAATGGAAGATCGTTTGCGGGATGGGCGGGATTTAAAGAGAGAGACGATTCTTACGCAGCGTCATTTAATTGCCATATCGTTAAGCCAGTGCTTTACTCATGCGGTGGAGGGAAGCGCTTATCATGGCAAGGATCTCTTTCAAGCTTTTCGGATCTTTCATCGGTCCGACACGCTTTATCGCACTCCTGTTTTTTGCGATCCTTTCGAGTGTTTCCGCAAAAGCCAATCCCGAAACGATTTCGATTTCTTTGCCCGGATATGATCAGCCGATTATCGCCGATTTATACAAGCCGGATGGAGCAGGGCCTTTTCCACTCGTGATTTTCTCTCATGGAAGGGCGGGCAAAGCATCTGATCGCGCCCAAACGGACCATACAATAGCCCACTCCCATCCTGATTATTGGCTATCAAAGGGGTTCGCCATTCTTGCACCGGTGCGGCCGGGTTATGGCCCCACAGGAGGCACTGACGTCGAAGACTCGCAGTCCTGTTCCGGTCCTGCCCATTTTGACCGCACGGCAAAGAATGCCGCCGATGTGACCGAAGCCGTTATCTCATGGTCAAAAACACAAAGTTTCGTTCGAAAAAATCAGATTTTATTGGTCGGCCAGTCCGTTGGCGGCATGACTGTTGTGGCGCTTGGTGCGCGTAAGATTTCCGGCGTGGTCGGCTATATTAATTTTGCAGGCGGAGCGGGCGGTGATCCTGACCGACATCCAATGTCCAGTTGCTCTCCTGATGCGCTCAGTGCTTTATACGAGGAACTTGGAAAGACGACACATGTCCCAAATCTCTGGCTCTATTCAATCAATGATTTGTTTTGGGGTCCTGATGCACCGGTGATGTGGCATCACGCCTTTGAACGAGGCGGCGGGAGAGGACAATTTGTGCAAACCGGTCCTGTATCGGATGGTAACGGTCATCACCTCATCGGAAAAGGCAAGTCGATGTGGGAAGGACCGGTCGATGCATTTTTGAAGCGATTGGGATTTTTAAAGAATTAACCTCCGTCATTGGATTTTTTTCCAGTTTCGTTCCATTGCCCATCAATAGGCCGGATGTAGTCCCCTCCTAAAGTCGAACCAACCAAAGTGTGACACACGCTCCCCTTGTCGCGAGAGGCGCATCGAGCGTAAAATCGACCCATGAAATGAATACGGCTTTATGCTGTCCGCGGGGATATGGATCATAACGGGTTAATCCGAAGGTCCGTTTGTCCGGCAGTCAGGGGAGGAACTATCCATGTCCGAGAAGCTTTATCCGGTATCTGCCGAGTGGGCGAAACGCGCCTTTGTCGATCAAGCCAAATATGAAGCCATGTACGACGCTTCGGTGCGCTACCCTGAAGCGTTTTGGGGTGAACATGGCAAGCGGATTGATTGGATCAAGCCATATTCAAAGGTCAAAAATACCTCTTATGAGCCGGGCAAAGTTCATATTGAGTGGTTTGGTGATGGCACCACCAATGTTTCAATGAATTGCATTGATCGCCATCTCCCCCACCGCGCCAAGCAAACGGCAATCATCTGGGAAGGGGATGATCCCTCAGAAAGCAAGCACATCACCTATCAAGAACTGCACGACGAAGTGTGCCGTTTCGCCAATGTGTTGAAAAACCATGGCGTGAAAAAGGGTGACGCCGTTACGCTTTATATGCCGATGATCCCTGAAGCAGCCTATGCCATGCTCGCTTGTGCGCGTATCGGCGCGGTGCATTCGATTGTGTTTGGTGGTTTCTCACCGGACTCACTCGCGGGCCGCATCGATGGCTGCCAATCGAAGGTTGTGATCACGGCCGATGAAGGCTTACGCGGCGGCAAAAAAGTACCGCTCAAAGCCAATATGGATGAAGCGTTGAAGCGTGTTCCCGGCCTTGTTACGTCGCAGATCGTTATTCGCCGCACCGGTGGCGATGTGCATATGCAAGACGGACGCGACTATTATTACGACATTGAAGCGAAAAATGCCGATGCACAATGCAAGCCTGAGGAGATGGAGGCTGAAGCACCGCTCTTCATCCTCTACACATCAGGCTCAACCGGCGCACCAAAGGGCGTGGTGCACACGACCGGCGGTTATCTCGTTTACGCCTCAATGACGCATCAATATGTGTTCGATTATCACGATGGTGATGTCTACTGGTGCACGGCTGATGTGGGCTGGGTGACGGGCCATTCCTATATTGTTTATGGCCCACTCGCCAATGGCGCGACGACATTGATGTTTGAAGGTATTCCGACCTATCCCACGATCTCCCGTTTCTGGGAAGTCGTTGATAAACACAAGGTCAATATTTTTTATACGGCACCGACTGCCATTCGCTCGCTGATGGGTGCCGGCGAAGAGCCGGTTAAGAAAACATCGCGCGCCTCGCTGCGACTGCTTGGCTCGGTCGGTGAGCCGATCAATCCGGAAGCATGGGAATGGTATCATCGTGTCGTGGGTGATCACCGCTGCCCGATTGTCGATACCTGGTGGCAGACCGAGACGGGCGGCATTCTTATCACGCCATTGCCGGGTGCGATTGCGCAAAAGCCGGGTTCCGCCACGCGGCCTTTCTTTGGCGTAAGGCCTGAAATTGTTGATGCCAATGGCACCGTTTTAGAAGGAGCATGTGAGGGTAATCTTGTCATCGCGGACAGTTGGCCCGGCCAGATGCGCACCGTTTATGGCGACCATAAACGCTTCATGGAAACCTATTTTGCGACCTATGCGAATAAATATTTCACGGGGGATGGCTGCCGCCGTGATGCGGACGGATATTATTGGATCACCGGTCGCGTCGATGACGTGATCAATGTCTCCGGTCACCGCATGGGAACGGCGGAAGTCGAAAGCGCTTTGGTGGCCCATGAAAAAGTGTCCGAAGCCGCCGTCGTTGGCTACCCGCACGATATT
Organism: Hyphomicrobiales bacterium; assembly: GCA_947455725.1. GTDB lineage: Bacteria > Pseudomonadota > Alphaproteobacteria > Rhizobiales > Beijerinckiaceae > CAIUPE01. The sequence goes on from CANGPL010000005.1 coordinate 49,768, forward strand.
AAAGGGCAGGGTATTTATGCCTATGTCACCTTGATGAGTGGCACGGAGCCAACCGATACGCTTCGCAAAGAGCTGGTTGGCTGGGTACGCAAGGAAATCGGACCGATTGCTTCGCCCGACCTTATCCAATTTGCGCCGGGCCTACCTAAAACCCGTTCGGGTAAAATTATGCGCCGTATTCTGCGTAAAATCGCCGAAGATGAGTTTGGTAGCTTAGGGGACACATCGACCTTATCCGATCCCACCGTCGTCGATGATTTGATCGCTAATCGGCAGAATAAACGCGGCTAAATCTCGGCTTTATTGGATGATTGAACACCCCGCGCCTCATCGGCGCGGGGTGTTTTGTTTTGAGGCCGTAATGATCCGTATGGGATTTTATTAATATTATAGCGTTAGCTATGCAGTATCTTGGCGATCGCATTTCCCTAATCGACGGCTGAGGGATTCTGTCTTCTAAGGAGCCATTGACACCATGACCATCGTTCCCATCATTCTTTGTGGCGGCTCCGGCACTCGGTTATGGCCGGTGTCACGCGATAGTTTTCCAAAGCAGTTTGTGCCGTTGCTGGGTGAACTTTCGACCTTTCAGGCGACCTTGAAGCGGGTGGCGGATGGGGGTCTGTTTGGCAAGCCCGTGGTGGTGACCAATGAAAAATTCCGCTTTTTGGCTGAAGAACAGGCGGCAGCTGCCGGTATTGCGGTTGATATCATCATGGAGCCCATGCCGCGGGATTCTGCGGCGGCGATTGCTGCATCGGCGCATTATTTAAAGCACCACCGCGCAGGTACCATTGGCCTAGTCTTGGCCGCCGACCATGTTGTGGCAGATATTGCAGGATTTGCGGCAAGCGTCAGGGCTGCTGTGCCCGCCGCCGAAGCGGGCCGGATTGTTACGTTCGGTATTGCGCCTACCCATCCCTCCACGGCCTATGGTTATATTCGTCTAGGTGAAGCGGTCGAAGGGGATGCCAAGGCCGTTGCGATGTTTCTGGAAAAGCCGGATGCGGTTAAAGCAGGCCAGCTGATTGCCGAGGGATGCTTATGGAACTCGGGTAATTTCATGTTCCAGCCCGATGCGATGCTGGCTGAAATTCAAGCCTTCGCACCTGAGATTGCTGATGCCGCTGGTGAAGCGCTCGCCCATCACACGATGGATTTAGGCGCGCTGCGTTTAGGTGAAGCCGAATTTGCCAAGGCTCCGAAAATCTCAATTGATTACGCCGTGATGCAAAAAACCAAGCTTGCAGCGGTTGTTAAAGCCTCGTTTGACTGGTCCGATATAGGTACATGGGGCGCGCTGTGGGAGGCCTCAGATCGGGACGATAAAGGCAACCGTGTCAGCGGCAATGTCACGCTCTTGGGCACGAGCGGCAGTTTGGTTCATTCCGATGATGTCTTAACAACGGTCGCAGGGCTTGATGATGTTGTGGTTGTTACAACCCGCGATGCCGTCTTTGTTGCAAGCCGTGAGGCGTCGGGAGACGTCAAAAAGCTTGTTGAAGACATGAAAGCCAAAGGGGTTCGCGAGGCGAGCGAGCATCTAAAAATGTATCGCCCTTGGGGTGCCTATCAGCGCATTGATATTGGCAACCGGTTTCAGGTGAAACGCATCACGGTGAAGCCCGGTGGCCGCCTGTCACTGCAAAAGCACCACCACCGCTCCGAACACTGGGTTGTTGTCTCGGGCACGGCAGAGGTTACCGTTGGCGACAGAGTGATGGAGCTCCATGAGAATGAGAGCACTTATATTCCCATTGGGGAGATCCACCGTCTCGCCAATCCCGGCAAAGTGCCGCTCGAAATCATCGAGGTTCAAGTGGGTAGCTACACGGGCGAAGACGATATTGTGAGGATCGAGGATGTCTACGGGCGGGGGTAAGCCATTTTCCTTCTAAAAAGGCTCGACGAACGGTTTTTCTCATGACACCTTTCAACGGGATTTCTTAATCAGCCGCTGCGTGTATCGTGAAAAAGCCCATCCTTATTGTCTTGCACCAGGAACAATCCTCGCCCGGTCGGGTAGGCTTTGAGCTTCGTAAGCGCGGCTATTCGCTTGATATTCGCCGTCCACCGCTTGGCGATCCGCTTCCGGATTCAGCAGCGCATCATTCTGGCATGGTTGTATTCGGTGGCCCGATGAGCGCCAATGACCCTGATGCGTGGATTACCGACGAGCTACGCTGCATTGAGCGGTTCAATCAAGCAGACGTGCCTTATCTTGGGCTCTGCTTGGGCGCGCAAATGCTTTGTCGCGTTGTTGGCGCGCGCGTCTATAAGCATCCGGAGGAAGAGACCGAGATCGGCTATTATGATCTCTCGCCAACAAAAGCGGGATTGGCTTTGTCGCAGCAATGGGGTGGGGATTGGCCAACCCAAGTCTATCATTGGCACCGTGAAGGGTTTGACCTGCCAAAAGGCGCCGAATTATTGGCCGAAGGTCGCTCGTTCCCCCATCAGGCTTTCAGGCTGGGGCAGCACGGATATGGGCTGCAATTCCACCCCGAAGTGACGTATGCGATGATCTGTCGGTGGACCACGCGTGCCTTTGAGCGCATGAACCACAAAGGGGCGCAGGAACCTCACGAGCATCGGTCAGGCTGGTTTCAGCATGACCACGCCGTCAAACTATGGCTTGATGGCTTTCTCGATCATTGGCTGCCAGCGACTTAAATCCGCTATTCGCCCGCTTCGGTTTCGACGACGCCGATATAAGGGAGCTGCCGATACGAATGCGCGACATCCATACCATAGCCAACGACGAACAGGTCGGGGCAGGAAAATCCGACAAAGTCCGCTTCAATCGAAACAGCGCGCTTACCGGGCTTTTCAAGCAGGCAGCAGGTTAACACGCGAGCGCCACGGGCTGATAAAAGGTCTTTCGCAAATGCAATCGTACGGCCCGATTCAAGAATATCGTCGATCAGGATCACATCGCGGTCACGAACATCGCTTTCGACATCTTTCAGAATGACAACTTGGCCAGACGAGACGGTTGCATCGCGATAGCTCGATAAATGCATGAATTCGACTTGCGGCATTAAACCCTCATGATGCAAGGCGCGCATTAAATCGGCGGCAAACATGAAGCTGCCTTTTAAAATGGCAACGATCAGAAGATCTTTCGGGTTGCGCTTTGCAATTTCCGCCGCAATTTCTTGATTGCGGCGTGCGATCTTGTTCTCATCGATCAGAACGCGAACTCGTCTTTCCTGTACCATCGTCTATTCCGATCCGAACAAGGGCGCTTCCTCCGCCCTTTATCAGGCGCCGGAAAATTTGATGCTAATGTTCTTAGCGTCCCTTGGCGGTGAGGCAAGTCTTGCTTTGAAGCTTACCGGCTCACCTTTCGATATTGTTGGGGCCGGTGAGGGAATCATCCACTGAAAAATTGTATTTTCGGCCTCATCCCGCATGGTGAACTGGATTTCAGGTAATTTCTTTGACATTTCCGAATCGGACCGGATTTCACCTTCGATAAGGAGAGAGGTTTCTCCTCTATCTGACCCGATCGACGTTTTCACATTGGCGAACGAAATACCTTGAAGGCCATTACCGGGTATCACGGCATCAATCCATCCAAAAGCGCGGGAAACAATCGATTCAGCGCCATTATTGAGGACAATAGCGGCCAATCCTGCCATTGCTGCGGCTGTCGCACCTAAGGTGACAAGCTTCAAATAAGGCCGCTTTTTATAGCCAGGTTGGTTCTTATGTGCTGAAACGACGTCAGAATTATCTGCCGTGTTGTGCAATTCGTCCGACTGGATCGTCGTTGGATCTTGAATTTCTTCCGGCCGCCAAGATGTCTGACACGCCCCGCAGCGTACCAATTTTTGGTTTTGGCCAAGATCGGCAGCGCGGACGAGATAGGATCGGGAGCAATTTGGACAGACGATCAACATGACGAATCAGCTATGATGTTCAAATGGGACGAAAATTCGCTTCGGCCCGCATCATGCACCCACGACCTTAAAGAAGGTTGAAAGTTCTTTGCAGGCTTTTCCTTATCGCTCCGCCGGGGAGCTTGTCCGCTTTGAGAATGTCGGTTTGCGTTACGGCGTCGGGGCGGAAACCCTGACGGATGTCAGCTTTTCAATCGAGCCACAGTCGTTTCAGTTTCTAACCGGTGCTTCGGGTACTGGAAAGACGACTTTGTTGCGTTTGATCATGCAGGCTTTAAAGCCAACGCGTGGAACCGTTGTTCTCTTCGGACAGGATACCAGCCTGCTCGAAAAAGATGGATTAACCGCTCTTCGTCGGCGAATGGGTATCGTTTTTCAAGATTTTCGACTGCTTGATCACCTTACGACCTATGAAAACGTGGCTCTTCCCTTGAAAGTCCAAGGCCGTGATGAGGTCACCTATCGCGCCGAGGTAACCGAATTATTGAGTTGGGTTGGCTTGGGCGATCTCATCCATGCCAAGCCACCGGTGCTTTCTGGCGGGGAGAAGCAACGCGCCTCAATCGCGCGCGCCCTCGTCGCCCAGCCCGAATTGCTGCTTGCCGATGAGCCAACCGGTAATGTTGACCCGTCTTTGGCGCGTCGTTTGTTGCGGCTTTTTGTTGAAATGAACCGTTCCGGCACCGCCATTCTTATCGCAACCCATGATCTCGGTCTCATGGACCAGATTGAAGGCGCCCGTCGCCTCGTTTTAGCGGATCGTCGTCTCTATGCTGAGGCCAGCGATGTCTGAAAATCGCTTCGTGCAGCCGGTATTTTATGGACGATTGAGACGATTATTACCGCTTTTCCGGCGGGATCCGTTGGTCGCGGCCGATCAGGTGACCGATCGTGCGCTCATTACCGTCGTCGCCATTTTGACCTTTTTAGCCGCAATCACCGCAGGTGCAGCGCAATTTGCCGTCGGAACCGCCATGCATTGGCGGGTTATGATGGCGTCCGAATTGACCGTACAGCTCAAACCACAAGGCGCACGGTCTATTGATGCCGATATTGTGCGGGTTAGCGATATTCTTCGAGGCACTCCCGGTATTACCACCGTGAAAACACTCTCTCGCGACGAATCCGCCAAGCTCTTGGAGCCATGGATTGGTTCCGCTTCCTCTCTCGAGAGCCTGCCCATACCGCGTCTCATTACGGTCAGAATTGATACGGATCAGCCGCCCGATCTCGTGGCTCTACGAAAGGCAATATCGGACGCTGTTCCCGCCGCAAGCCTTGATGACCATCGAACATGGACCAAAAAATTGGGTCGCTTGTCCGATATCTTTCTGACCTCAGCCGCGATTGCGCTGGTGCTCGTTATCGTAGCGACAGGTCTAACGATTGTCTTTGCAACGCGCGGCGCGATGGCTGGCAATCGCGAGATCATCGAGGTTTTGCATTTTATTGGGGCGGATGACCGCTATATCGCCGCCCAATTTCAGAGCCATTTCGCCGTTTTGGGGGTTCGGGGCGGGTTAATCGGCGGCGGAGCAGCGCTTTTATTAATCCTCGCCCTTAAAATTGGCTCGGCAGCCTCCCTCACGGTCGATTTTTCCGGAAGCGTTAGCCCCGGTCTTCTTGACTGGGCAACTGTCCTCGTCACGTTTGCCGTGATTGTCTTGGTGGGGCTTGTTGCAGGTGTCGCGTCGCGGATTACTGTCTATCGGACCATTGGGCGCCTATCCTGATCATACGATGCGTGATTTAGCTCCAAAACAATGAAAACAGGCTCGCGAAAAGTGGATCTTTGGTTTACGGATCAACGAAAGATGATCCAATTTGCGGTGTGAAATGGCTTTTAATGGCCTTGGTCGACTGAAAGAAGAAGGTTCTCAATGCCGATAAGGGCGTTTTTCTTTATGGTAGCTCTCTATCTCAGTCTGATCGCGTTTATGCTGGTTGGCCTGATCGTGCTCATCCTGCCTCGCCGCGCTATGACCGTCTTGGCAAGGGCCTGGGGGCATTATTTTCTTTGGTTATGTCGCGTATTAGGCGGCATCAAGGTTGAATTTCGCGGGCTTCAAAATATCCCCAAAGGCCCGTTGCTGGTGGCAGCTAAACACCAATCGGTCTGGGAAACCTTTATGTTGTTGGGATTGTTTGACGATCCCTGCTTCATTCTGAAACGTGAACTCACCTTCATCCCGTTTTTCGGTTGGTTCATTTATAAAATGCGTAATGTGCCGATTAATCGAAAAGACGGTTCACGCGCTTTGATTAAATTGACGCGCGCCGCAGATCGCGAAATTCATGCCGATAAGGGGCGTCAAATACTGGTTTTCCCCGAAGGCACACGTCGGCCGCCGGGGGCTCCTCCGGCCTATCGCTTTGGTGTTGCAAAGCTTTACGAAGTGCTCAATGTGCCATGCCTTCCCATTGGTTTGAATTCAGGCGTCTATTGGCCTCGCCGCTCGATGAAACTCAAACGCGGAACGATCATTGTCGATATCATGCCACCCATTCAGCCTGGCCTAGAACGCAATGAATTTTTTGCGTTGGTTCAAGAACAAATCGAACGCAGTTCTAACCAATTGATCGCCGAGGCTTCTCGGTGATGTCGGCGTTTTCATATGTGCGCCAGCGGTATGTTCAGCCTGCCTTTTGCCGGCAATTAATCGGATTGCGGCATGTCGGATAAGCCAAATTTAAAAACGCTTGTCAGTGATTTTGGCGTCCTAAAAAGGCTCGTCGCCGAAAATCTCCGCGTGTTTCTTCCGCGTTACGCCATCGCTATTTTTTGCATGGCGATTGTCGCTACGGCCACGGGCTTCAGCGCATGGATCATGCGTGATTTGATCAATAAGGTTTTCATTGATCGTGACGCCAGCGTGATGTTTTTTATCTGCGGAAGCGTTGCAATTATTTATATTCTCAAAGGCCTTGCTTCGTATGGGCAGGAAGTGATCTTAGCGCGCATTGGCAATGCTATCGTCGCCGCAACCCAGCGCAAAATCTTTAACGCCATTCTTGCGCAAGACGTGCCCTTTTTTCAAAAGAATGCCTCATCGGATCTCGTCACGCGGATTACGTATAACGCTCAAGCCGCAAGCTCGGCGCTTAATCTCATTGCGACATCGTTAGGTCGAGATCTTCTAACGGTCGCAGGTCTTTTATTCGTGATGATCTCGCAAGATATCGTGTTAACCGGCATCGCTTTGATTGGACTGCCTGTTTTATTTGGTGTGGTCACTCAGCTTTTGCGCCGTGTTCGAATTCTTTTTGGCAGCGAAGTACGCTCGGTCGCAGCCACCGTTGCCACCATTCAAGAAGCCATTCACGGTATCCGCGTTATTAAAGCCTTTCGGCTTGAAGACGCGATGCGCCAGCGCATGGCAGGCTCTGTGGGATCGGTTGAACGCCTGTCTAATCGCATGGTTGGCGTGCAGGCCGTCACCGTTCCCTTGATTGACACGCTGGGCGGTATTGCCGTTTCAAGCGTGATTTTTTACGGCGGGTGGCGCGTGATTTATGAGGGCGCGACGCCGGGTGAGTTTTTTTCATTCATCACCGCTCTTTTGATGATGACGGAACCCGCTCGTCGTCTTGCGCGGTTGCATTTGTCACTAGCGGCATCGGCTGTTGGTGTTCGAATGCTTTATGAATTGGTTGATTTGCCGCCATCCACCATGGACAAGGTCGATGCACAACCTTTGAATCTCATAAAGGGTGATATCGTCTTATCGTCTGTTTCATTCGGCTATGATGCTGAATCACCCATTCTTCATGATGTTAATTTGCAAGCTAAGGGCGGTGAAATCACGGCGCTTGTTGGCCTCTCTGGAAGCGGTAAATCAAGCATCTTTAATTTGATCATGCGCTTCTGGTCGCCGCAAAGCGGCAAGGTCATGATTGACGGTCAATCGTTGTCTGACATTGCTTCAGCCTCGCTCTATGATCATATTTCGCTGGTCGGTCAGGATGTCTTTTTGTTCGAAGGCACAATTGCTGAGAATATAATGCGCGGCATGCCCGATGCCAGCGAGCAGGACATGATCGAAGCAGCGCGCAAAGCTGCCGCACATGACTTCATCATGTCGTTGCCGGATGGCTACGCAACCATCGTCGGCGAGTTCGGCAGCAAATTATCGGGCGGTCAACGCCAGCGTATTGCAATTGCGCGTGCGTTTCTAAAAGATGCGCCCATCTTGCTGCTTGATGAACCGACTTCTGCTTTGGATGCTGAATCGGATGCCGCGATCCAAGAGGCTCTGTCCCGTTTGATGCATGGCCGCACAACCCTCATCATCGCTCATCGGCTCGCAACGGTTGCGCATGCGAATACGATTTATGTTCTTGATCAGGGACGTATTGTTGAACAGGGCCCGCACAAAGAGGTTCTTGCAAAAGGCGGCGTCTATTCTCGCCTCTATGACTTACAATTTGCAGGCACAGATTGAATAGCATTCGAAATTCGGCAAAGATCATTGGATGAAGCGGACCAAGAACCCTCGTCCTTCGCCACCCTTACCGCCGCATGCGCGCGCTATGCGGATAGGCCTGTTGGGCGGTTCGTTTAACCCGCCTCACGCCGCCCATCGGATGATCAGCCTTATGGCCTTGAAGCGATTGGGGCTTGATCAGGTCTGGTGGCTTGTTACCCCCGGCAATCCGCTGAAAGACAATTCGGCCTTACCCGATCCGTCCGCGCGGCAAGCACAGGCCGTCGAAATGGCCAATCACCCGCGAATCAAGGTGAGTCTCCTCGAGGATGCAATTGGCACGCGATACACCTATGACACGCTCGCTTGGTTGAAAGCGCGTTATCCCTCGGTGCATTTTGTCTGGCTGATGGGGGCGGATAATTTGGCTGGCTTTCATCGCTGGGCGCGTTGGCGCGATATTATGACCATGCTGCCAATTGCCATTTTTGATCGTCCGGGCTCGACTTTTTCCGCTTCCCGAGCGCATGCGGCCTTGGCTTTTACCCGATTTCGTCACCCGGAGCATACAGCCAAACACCTTGTGCTTGGCAAAGGGCCAGCTTGGATTTTCTTTCATGGTCGCCGCTCGGGTCTCTCCTCAACCCAATTACGCGACCGTCATAAAAACATCCGTAATCAGGATTAGGTTGAAAATCGGAGCCGGATCAGGCATCATCCTTTTGTCCTGATAATGGGATTAAACCTCGAAGGTGACGACACTGACACAACAGATTTCGCGTGCCGCGACAACGACGTCCCGGCCCTCCGCCATCGCCGCCAAGCCGGCTGAACGGAGCGACATGCTGTCAAGCATTCTTGAAACACTTGACGATGCGAAGGCCGAACAAACGGTCGTTATTGATCTGACAGGCAAGACCACACTCGCAGACGCCATGGTGATCACCACGGGTCGCGTGAATCGTCATGTCAGCGCAATTTCTGACCAGGTCATCGAAATGCTGAAGCAAAAGGGCCATACCGGCCTTCGCGTGGAAGGGCAGCCGCATTGTGACTGGGTTCTCATTGATGCCGGTGATGTAATCTTGCACGTGTTCCGCCCTGAAGTTCGTAGCTTCTATAATCTCGAAAAGATGTGGGGCTCCGATCGTCCCGCTGAGCGCGGCGTTTCTTGATCGTTTCACTGTGAAGATTACGCTCCTTGCCGTTGGTCGATTAAAAGAAGGGCCGGAGCGCGCTTTAGTGGTCCGGTATCTCGAGCGCTCTCGCGATCTTGGAAAAGCGCTTGGCTTTACGGGATTTGACGTTGTCGAACTTCCCGAAAGCCGTGCCACACGGGCTGATGATCGGAAGATCGAAGAGGGCCGCTCGCTCGTAACGCGTCTTGAGGGGATGGCGCATATTGCGCTCGACGAGACGGGCCAATCTCCGACAAGCGAAGAATTTGCGCGGTGGAACGCGAAATTACGCGATAGTGGCACAAGAAATGTTGCCTTTGTAATCGGCGGGGCCGACGGGCTCGATCCGATGGTCGCCAATACCGCGCAATACAAGCTCGCATTTGGAGCGATGACTTTGCCACACCAACTTGCTCGAATCGTCCTATCGGAACAATTGTATCGCGCCATGACGCTTTTGGCTGGCCATCCCTATCATCGCCCTTGAGTGGAACGAACGCAGGCATGATCTCTTTTCGAACCATGCTTATTGTGGGGTCAGTCCTTTCAGCCGCGCTTTTCTCGATGGATTCTTGGGCGCAGACGCAAACGCCTGCTAACCCATCGGCTGCAACGATTTCAGCCGCCGATACAGCCTCACGTAAGCTTGAACTCGACGAGACGGAACGTCTTTTGGCAAACGGTGCCGAAGACCGAGCCAAGCTTGCCGCCGAAATCGAAACCTTACGTTCTGATCGTGCGCGCTTGAGCCAAAGAATGATTGAAACGGCCGATCGCATCAGAGCAACCGAATTACGCATTGGTGCGGTTGAAGATCGACTCGCGACGCTCAAGGACTCGGAGGCTAAAGCGCGGGCTTCGCTCGAAAGTCGGCGTGCCGTTGTCATCGATGTGTTGGCCGCCCTGCAGCGGGTTGGCGCTACGCCGCCGCCTTTGCTGTTTGCTGATCCCGATTCCATCCTTGATACGGTGAGGAGCAGCATTCTCCTTGGTTCCGTTGTACCGGAACTAAAAGGCGAGACGGACGCTTTATTGGCTGATCTTTCAGCCATTGAACGCATCAGACAGACGGCTGCGGCAGAACGTGACGCCTTGGCAAAGGATATATCGAGCCTGGTTCGGGATCGCCAAGATATCGAGCTTCTGGTCTCTGCGCGACAAAAAGACATTGCCGGCGCGGAGAGCAAAGCCAATGAACAAGCCGCTCAAGCGGCGGCTTTAGCAGCGAAAAGTCAAACCTTGAAGGACTTGATCGGCCGGGTCGAAGGCGAAGTCGATAGCGTGTCGAAGGCCGCGCGGGATGCCAATTCGGCTTCAGCCAAAAATGAAGAAGACGCTAAATCGGCCAATGACCCGGCGGCGAAAGATGCGCGCAATCGGTTCGCGGCCTTGGCCTTTCGCGACCCCTCGCGTCTCGCGCCTAAAGTCTCGTTTGGTGAATTAAAGGGCCTTTTGCCGCAGCCCGTGAATGGCAGCTTGGTGAATGGATTTAATAAGCGCGACACCTTGGGTGGGATGACCAAAGGCATTTCGCTTGCAACCCGCCCGAATGCGATTGTTTCCGCCCCTTCCGACGGTTGGGTTTCTTATGCCGGCCCATTTCGTACCTATGGTCAACTCTTGATCCTAAATGTGGGCGGGGGGTATTATATCTTGCTTGCAGGCATGGACCGGATCAGCGTAAGTCTCGGTCAGTTCGTTCTCGCCGGTGAGCCGGTCGCGACGATGGGTGATCCTCAAAAAGATAGTTCAGGGCAACCATCTTCCGATAAGCGAGTTCCGACCTTATATATAGAGTTCCGAAAAGACGGGACACCAATTGATCCGACGCCTTGGTGGGCTTCGGGCTCGAATGAGAAAGTTCGTGGATGATGCGTAAGCTGACCTATCTTCTGACTGGCGCCGTCTTTGGCGGGGGCCTCGTTGCGTTTGCCTTCCAAGGCTTACCTCTTGGCTCGGTGAGCGCGGTAGCCGCTGGTTCAGAAACCTATCGCCAGCTTAATCTTTTCGGCGATGTCTTCGAAAAAATCCGCACCGATTACGTCGAAAAGCCGGATGATGCGAAATTGGTCGAATCCGCCATTAGCGGCATGTTGGCAGGCCTTGATCCGCATTCGAGCTATATGGATCCAAAGAGTTTCAAGGATATGCAGGTCCAGACCAAAGGTGAATTTGGTGGGCTTGGCATCGAAGTGACCCAAGAAGATGGCTATGTGAAGGTTGTCACACCAATCGACGATACGCCCGCATCGCGCGCTGGCCTTTTGGCAGGTGATTTGATCGTCGCCATTGATGGTGACGCCGTACAGGGTCTCACGCTCAATCAAGCCGTCGATAAGATGCGCGGTCCGGTTAAAAGCCCTGTCGTGTTGAAAATCAGCCGCAAGGGTAAAGCCGATTCCTTTGACGTGACCTTGGTTCGCGAAGTCATCAAGATTTCCTCGGTCAAGCCACGCAATGAAGGCGATGTCGGCTATATCCGGATTACGCAATTCACCGAGAAGACCTTCGATGGTCTAAAGGCCGCACTCGACCAGTTCTCCCGTGACATTCCGGCTGACAAGCTGAAGGGCTATGTTGTCGATCTTCGTAACGATCCGGGTGGCTTGCTCGATCAGGCAATTGCCGTGTCGGATGCGTTCCTTGAGCGCGGCGAGATTGTCTCGACCCGCGGCCGTAATGCAGACGATGCGCAGCGTTATATGGCGCGTTCTGGTGATCTTACCAATGGCAAGCCTTTGGTCGTGCTCATCAATGGTGGCTCGGCCTCCGCGTCTGAGATTGTTGCAGGCGCCTTGCAAGACCATAAACGAGCAACGATCATTGGAACCCGCTCTTTCGGTAAAGGCTCCGTTCAGACGATTATTCCGTTGGGAGCGAATGGTGCGTTGCGGCTAACAACCGCGCGCTATTACACGCCATCGGGCCGTTCGATCCAAGCCAAGGGCATTGACCCCGACATCCAGGTCCTGCCGGATGTTCCGGATGAGTTTAAGGGCAAGGATGAAACGAAGGGCGAAGCCGCGCTTAAGGGCCATTTAAAGAATGGCGATAATGAGCAAGGTGGCTCCTCGGCCTATGTTCCGCTCGATCCAAAGCAAGACAAGCAGCTAAATTACGCGCTTGATTTGCTCCGCGGCCTGAAAAACGCCGATGCGGCTGTCAAAGATAATTCAAATTCGACAGCCAATTAAGGGAATTAAATGAGGCAAGCAGCGCTTTAATCAGCGCTGCTTTAACCATAAATTCGCAGTTATTGCTTAGCCTCACCATCCGGTAACGATGGTGAGGATTTTTTATGACCGTGATCGCCGCACAGGATGAGCCGCTGCCACAAATGGCTCGCAGGCTTCCAAAATCGATCCTCTTCATCGCGGCTTTAACAATTGGCTTGATCGCTATCCTATTGGGCGGTGCATATTTCTGGCGGTGGCACTCTTCGTCGCCCGAAGCCGTTGTTGAAATCGTCTGGCCTAATTCGGCCTCAACACCAGCCGTTGAAGCAAAGCCTGCGTATCAGCCTAAAAATGGGCGCGGCCTGCAACCGGCCCCCGACCCGCGTCTTGTCGATCCTCATTCGGCCGGTCTATTGCCCAAAATAGCCGAAGACGGCACCCGTCCGTTGGATCTTTATGCGCGGCCCTTGGCGCCTGCATCCGGTGCGTTAGCAGATGCTCCCCGCATTGCCATCCTTTTGACCGGTGCCGGTATAGGGCAACTGACAACGGTTGAAGCGATGGTCAAATTGCCAACCAATATCTCCTTCGCGCTCTCGCCCTATAGTTCCGATCTTGTCCGCCAAGCCGCCGATATTCGCAGCGAGGGGCATGAGGTGATGCTGGATCTTCCCATTCGCGATCCGGATGGCCCGCCGGGAGGTGCCGGACCAAGGGCGTTATCGGATACGGCCGATATCGACGAGAACCAGCAGCGACTTTTCTGGTCCATGGCTCGATTTCCGGGATATTTTGGTGTCTCGGCTCCGCTAACCGGACGCATTTCGATGAGCGGTCCCGCTCGCACCGCTCTGGCTGAAATTCAAAACCGTGGACTAGGCCTCATGGATTATGCCGCAGAGGAGCAATCGATCATCTTGGATAAAGAGATGAAAGCGTCAGCCATTGATGAAGCGCTGCAACGCCTTGAACAAAAGGCCAATAAGAGAGGCATGGCTATTGGGGTTGCAGGAACAACACCACTCGCGATAGACCGATTAAAGAATTGGAGCGCGGGGCTTGCTTCACGCGGCATTCGTTTGGTGCCGGTGAGTGCGCTGTTGCATGCGGATGGTTAATCGAAATGCGTCATGAGGATCTGCCCTATCGCCAGAATGTCGGCATTATGCTGCTCAACCGTGACAATCTTGTCTTTGTAGGCAGCCGCAGAGCAGAAGCAGGCCCCGAACATGTCGATGCGTCGCACAGCTGGCAGATGCCGCAAGGTGGCATTGACCCGGGCGAAGATCCTTATCCCGCCGCTTTGCGCGAATTAGCGGAAGAGACGGGTGTCACAAGCGTGTCGCTTCTAGCGGAAGCACCGCATTGGCTTACTTACGATTTGCCGCCTGCTGTCGCAAAAGAAGCCTGGAAGGGAAAATATCGCGGTCAGACACAAAAATGGTTTGCCTTTCGGTTTGAAGGCGATGATCGCGAAATTAATATTTTGGAACCACCCGGCGGGCATAAGCCCGAATTCGCACATTGGCGGTGGGTCCCCATGCGCGATCTGCCTGATTTGATCATACCGTTTAAACGCGCTGTCTATCAGGAGGTCGTTGAGATTTTCGCCCATCTCATTGACTAGCCGTTTTGCGCCGGTTGACGGCGATCAAACCAAGCCCGATCAATCCCATCCCCGCGAGATTTTGCGCGCTGATGGTTTCACCCAGCACAACAGCGCCAAGAGCTACAGCGCTCGGTGGGATCATCAGCGTGACCAACGCAATGGCGAGCGCACCCGACCGATTGAGAATTCGGAAAAAGATCACATAGGCAAGCGCTGTACAAAAAAGCCCCAATGCAATGACGGATAGCAACGGCACCATCGGTGGAACCGGAAGCGTCCATGGCGCATCAATGATCGCGGTTATTGGAAAGAGTATAAGCGTTGATGCCGTTACTTGACCAAAAGCAATTTGAAGCGGTTTGATTCCAAGCCGAGCAAATCGGCGACCGAAATTATTCGCGCATGCATAGGACAATGCTGCAAAAAGACAGGCAATCTCTCCCGTCAATGACGTTCCGACATCCGCAAGAATACCCGGGCCAATCAGCACCGTGACGCCAACAATGCCGAGAATAATGCCGATTACTTTTCCAGCTGTGAGCTTTTCATCCTGCGTTACAAAATGCGCCACGATGATCGTAAACAGCGGTGTCATCGCATTGAGGATCGATGCCAGCCCCGCGCTGATCGAATGAGTCCCGAAGACGATGAGGCTCATTGGGATAACATTGTTCAAGGCACCCATGCCGAGAAAAGCAAGCCAAGCCGCGCGCCCTTTTGGCAGACCTACACCCGATACGATCAATACCGCGCCCAGCACCAAGCAAGCGATCGAAACGCGACCGAAAACAATGGTGAAGGTTGGCAGCGCGCCAACGGCGATTTTCATAA
Organism: Hyphomicrobiales bacterium; assembly: GCA_947455725.1. GTDB lineage: Bacteria > Pseudomonadota > Alphaproteobacteria > Rhizobiales > Beijerinckiaceae > CAIUPE01. Next base: position 64,891 of record CANGPL010000005.1, read on the forward strand.
AAAGATAAGAGCCGCCCCAAAGCAGCGAGAGAGCCAGCAACAAAGCCCATTCGGTGAGGCGCATGGCACGGAGCGGGGAGGCGTTGGTCATCGAATCACAACTCACATTTTAGAATTGATCGCTTGTCCTTCAATTCCAAAATCAATGCCACCCGATTTCTATAATTCGTAGGATTTAACGCCCCGCCGTCCAATCCAACACAATCTTACCGCTTTCACCGCGCGACATTGTTTCAAAGCCGGCGAGAAAATCGGCAGCGGGGAGCCGGTGGGTGATCACCTTCCGCACATCAAGCCCGCTCTGCAACATGGCCAACATTTTATACCAGGTTTCAAACATCTCACGGCCATAAATGCATTTAATCGTGAGCACTTTAAAAACCATCTTTGACCAATCGGTCACGAAGGGCTTTGAGGGAATGCCAAGCAGCGCAATCTTGCCACCCATTACAAGATTGTCGACCATCTGTTCAAAGGCCTGCGGTGCGCCGCTCATTTCCAAGCCGATGTCAAAGCCCTCGCGCATACCAAGGCGATGCGTGACATCTTTCAAATCTTCTTTTGACACATCAACCGTCACGACATCGGCAATTTGTTGCGCCAGCGCCAGTCGCGCGGGGTTCATATCGGTAATCACAACATGACGCGCCCCAATATGCCGCGCGATTGCCGCACTCATAATGCCAATGGGTCCTGCGCCTGTGATCAGTACATCCTCACCAATCATATCAAAGGCCAATGCTGTGTGAACCGCATTGCCTAGAGGATCGAGAATAGCGCCAAGTTCATCATCAATATCGTCCGGCAGAGGCACGATATTAAAAGCTGGAAAGCGAACATAATCAGCAAAAGCGCCCGGAATATTCACGCCGATGCCACGTGTCTCAGGATCCATGTGGAATTTACCGGCGCGACTCGCCCGGCTTTTCATGCCGATAACATGCCCTTCGCCGGATACGCGTTGGCCAATTTTAAAGCCACGCACATGCGAGCCTATCTCAACAATCTCACCGGCAAATTCATGGCCGACGACCATCGGTACCGGAATGGTTTTCTGCGCCCATTCATCCCATTTATAGATGTGAATATCGGTCCCGCAAATGCCGGTCTTATTCACTTTAACAAGCACATCATCCGGACCAATTTGCGGTACAGGCTCTTCACCCATCCACAGCCCTTGTTCTGCTTTTGCTTTGATAAGAGCGCGCATCGTGGTCGACCTTTTCTCTTTTAAATGATGTTCAGTGTGCGTCCGGCATCGGTAAATGCAGCAATCGCGGTATCGATATCATTGTCATCAAGTGCCGCTGACATTTGTGTGCGGATACGGGCCCGCCCTTTCGGAACAACAGGGAAAAAGAAGCCAGCAACATAGATGCCCCGACGATCAAGTTCCCGCGCCATATCCTGCGCACGGTTGGCTTCATGCAGCATAACGGGAATGATCGGCGTTTCGCCGGGCAACACCTCAAAGCCTGCTTTGGTCATCCCATCACGAAACCGCGATGTATTACGCATGAGTTTTGCACGGCGATCATCGGCGTGGCGCGCGATTTCAATTGCTTTAAGCGAGCCTGCGGCAACCGAAGGCGCTAGACTATTTGAAAAAAGATAAGGCCGCGCTCTTTGCCGCAAGAGATCAATGATCGGTCGAGCCGCTGCAATAAATCCACCCATCGCACCGCCGAGCGTCTTGCCAAGCGTCCCTGTCACAATATCGACGCGTTGACCAACACCGGTAAGCGTAGGCGTACCTTTACCCTCAGCTCCGAGATGACCCGTTGCATGGCAATCATCCACCATCACCATCGCGCCATAGCGCTCGGCCAAATCGCAAATCGCCGGAAGATTGGCGACATAGCCATCCATGGAAAAAACGCCGTCGGTTACGATCAGCTTGAAACGCGCGCCATCCTTGTTCGCTTCTTTCAATCGTTCTTCTAATTCGCTCATATCGCTATTGGCGTAGCGATAGCGTTTGGCTTTGGATAATCGCACGCCATCAATGATGGAGGCGTGATTTAAACTGTCGGAGATAATCGCATCTTCAGCTTCAAAAAGAGGCTCGAATACGCCGCCATTGGCATCGAAACACGCGGCGAACAGAATAGCATCATCTTTGCCAAGATAATCGGCAATCGCGCGTTCAAGTTGGCGATGAATGGTTTGGGTGCCGCAAATAAAGCGAACCGAGGCCATACCAAAACCATCGGAATCGAGCGCCTGTTTAGCTGCCGCAATAATCTCTGGATGATCCGCTAGCCCAAGATAATTATTGGCGCAGAGGTTGAGCATGGGTCGGCGCTGGCCGCCATCGGCAATCGCAATATGGCCTGATTGCGGCGTTACGATCTCGCGTTCTGTTTTATAAAGCCCGTCGGCGCGGATCGCGCCAAGCGTTGCCGTAATATGTTCAAGAAACGAGGCGGCCATGTCGTGCTCCATCATCCAATCGGATCATGGAACTATAACGCCTTTGCCCGCCGGATCAGGAATGCCTAAATTCGGCGGGCATATGCCTCAGCTTCATTCACTTTAAAGCCGCATAGGTCCGCGGTTGTCCAAGCCCGAGTGCGGCTTCTACCGTCTGGTCATAACCATAAATATCGCCGACATGATGAAGCTCGCCAGCCTGGTCCGGTACCACGGTAAAATAAGTCAATTGCACGGGCAGCGGGTCTTTCAATCGAATAACCCGCTCCCCTTTACCGATTAAGCCCTTTAGCTCGTCGGTTGAATATTTCGCATCATTGAGCACCACGGAGGCGAGTGAAAACGGGTCGTTAACCCGCACGCAGCCATGGCTATAGGCCCGCTCGGTATTGGCAAACAGCTTCCGCGTTGGCGTGTCGTGCAAATAGACGGCATGCTGGTTCGGAAACATAAATTTTACAAACCCTAACGCATTGCGTTCGCCGGGTGGTTGGCGAATGGTAACGAGGTCACCATTCTGCGTAACCTCATAGCCCGCTTTCGCGGCATAATCTGGGTCTTCCGCAAGCTTCGGTAGGAATTCCTTTTTCACGATCGAATAGGGCACGTGCCAAGAAGGATTCACGATCAGATATTGCATCTTTTCAGAAAAGATCGGCGTCGGCGTGTCGGGCTTACCAACAATAGCCCGCGTCGAATGCACAATCGTACCGTGATCAACGACATGCAGCATAAATTCGGGCAAATTAACTTCAATATACCGGTCGCCAAGGTCGCGCTCTACCCAACGCCAACGCTCCATATTGGCAATGAGATCAAACGGCGTCACAGGATTTGAAGCGACCATCGCTGTCGTTGTTTTAAGCGGCTTTTTTGAGGCTTGCAGAACAGGAGGGTTCGAAGACTCGCCAATGCTTGCCGTTGTTTCCCGCAGCATCGCCAATTTTTCTTTGAGGATGCGATAACCCGGCTGCGGTGGATTATAGGCCTCAAGCGCATTGCCCGGATTTGACGAACCGATCAAATTAGCAAGAACGGCGGATGAATTCGGTAAATCAAGTTTCGGCGTAATGAGTTTTGACAGTCGCGCAAGATCGATACGCGCGCCGCGCGCATCACGCGCATAGGCAATCGCTGACGCCGAAAGTGTAATATCAGCCAAGGCACGCGCTGAGGCCGTATCCGTTCCATGATTGAGGATCGGTGCTGGATAGTCCGACGGATTAAGCCCGTCCTCATCGGCGCGTGATAACCGTTCAGCAAGCGAAGCCGTTCTTGCTTGAAGCTCGTCGCTTCCCATCCAAATAGGTGCGTTGTCGCGCGCGGCATAAAAGGCGGAAAGGCTTTCCCATTCGCGTTTCTGTAAATGCGCCATATGAGGAAGGGATAGGCTGCCGGGCAGTATCGTCGCAATTTCAGCGGCAATATCAGCCGATGAAATATGCGGCTTCTCTTGGCGAGAAATCACTTCGCTCGGCGCAGCACCTTGATCTGCTGCAAGCGCGGGCCAAAGGCTCATCGTCAGAAGGGAAAGAGTTACAATAAGCCGCTTCACGCTGCATCTCCCATCATGGCGCTGTCTTGCCTTTCACTCACCTGATCTTTTTCTTGGAATTTCCGATAAAGCGTCGATCGACCGAGGCCGAGAGCCTTTGCGGCACGTCCTAACGAGCCGCCACAATGGCGCTGCGCCATCTCAAAAATTTCACTCTCGATTTCTGAAAAAGGCCGTAATGCGCCGGTTTCATCAAAAAGAGCCAAAGTATCCCGCCGATAATCGCTGAGCGTCGGCGTCGGGCTTATCGCTAATTCGCCATCAAAATCGGCGTCCGTTAGCCAAGGCGTTGCGGCGCGCTGAACGGCAAGCCGAATAGTCGCTTCAAATTCGGGATAATTACCGCGCCATGCCTGTTGCGAAAGATAATCAACGGCACCTTTTGTCAGACCCCGAATATTTTTGCCCAATTCGGAAGAGACCCGAAGCGCAATGCGCTCGGCTAAAACGGGAAGATCGAAGAGCCTTTCGCGCAAAGGCGGAATTCGAATAGGAGTTACGGTCAGCCGATAAAATAAATCCTCGCGAAAAGTGCCGGACCGCGCGAGATCAATCAGGCGCGCGCGGCTGCTAGCAATTAGTCGAGGCGTTTTACTGGATGGGCTCACCATCATAGCAGATTGGGCAAGCAGTGTTTGCGCGGCAAAATCCAAATGATGGATCGAGGACAGATAAAGCGTTCCTGCCTTCGCCCGTTCCATTGCAGCTTCAAGCCGAGAAACGCTTTCCGTTGCTTGAAGAAGCGAACAATCAATGCTCACGAATGGCTTTTTACTGCGCGGTGATGAGCCATGAATCGCACGCGCGAGTTGAGCTTTTCCGCTTCCGTCTTCGCCTTCAATCAATACCGCAAAATCGCGCTTGATTGACTTGGTGGCGAAGTTCGAAATTTGCGCAAAGATTGGATCAACACTCGCAAGCTCATCAAGCGTAATCAGCTCCGATGATAAATGATGCTCGATCTTAAGGCCCGCGACCAACGACTTGAACCGCAGGGCATTCATCAACGAGACCTGAAGTCGTTCCGGCCCCACCGGCTTAATTACAAAATCCGAGGCACCCGCCGAAATAGCGCCCATCACGCTATCAACCCCCGCCGGTGTCACCATAGCAATCACAGGGATACGCGATCCACCCGATGTGAGCCGGTGCAGAACCGCCATACCATCAAGATCCGGCATAACGAGATCCAGCAACACAATATCGATTGCCTGGCTTTCAATACCCCCGATGATCGCAAGAGCCTCTTCGCCGCTTTGGGCCGTGCGAACGCCATAGCCAAGACGCGTGACAATCCTCTCTAGCAATGAGCGATGGATTGGATCATCATCAACAACGAGAACTGTACTCAGCATTCAAACCGTCCACCGGGGACGGATCGTCCCGAATCGATTTGACTTTGCGTTGATTTGGTAAAAGCAGCTTTAACAGAGCAGCAAAAAACGAAGTTTTTTGCCTTTTCGATTGATCGTTAGCGAGAAGCGGCCAATATATAATCCATGAAATCCATTCGGTGGTCCCGCCAACCGATTTTGAAAGCTATTGGTCGCGTTATGAATATGAAATCGTTTTTCCAGGTCAAATCGTCTGCCCTTTTGTCATCCTCAGCTTCTGCAGCATCAGCGTCGAAAGATGCAGAACTCGGTCCATTGCCTGAGTGGAACCTCGCCGATTTATACAGCGCCATGGATGCGCCGGAGCTCGAAGCCGATTTTGTCCGTGTCGAGACCGAATCAAAAGCGTTTGTCGATCGTTACAAAGGCAAGCTGGATGGGTTAGCCCGCGCGGCGAATGCGTCCGAGCACTTGGCCGAATGCGTTGCGACGTATGAAGCCATTGATGATCGCTTAGGCCGCATCTTGTCCTATGCCGGCCTTGTCTATGCGGGCGATACCAGCGACGCCAAGCGGGCCAAGTTTTATGGCGATACCCAAGATCGGGCGACAAAAATCAGTTCCGACCTCTTATTCTTCACGCTTGAGCTCAACCGCATCGATGACGCCATCTTGGATGCCGCGGCCGCCAATGGTCCGCTCGCCCATTATAAGCCTTGGCTGGTCGATATAAGGATGGAAAAGCCGTTTCAGTTGGAGGACCGGCTGGAACAGGTTTTCCTCGAAAAATCGGTCACCGCCTCGGGCGCTTGGAACCGTCTGTTTGATGAAACGATGTCTGATTTGCGCTTCAGCTTTGAAGGCGAAGATTTAACGCTCGAATCGGTGCTTGATAAATTTCAAGATCAAGACGGCGACATCCGCCATAAGGCGTCCGACTCGCTTGCCGCGACGTTCAAAGAAAATCTCCGCACCTTCACCCTCATCACCAACACGCTCGCCAAAGATAAGGAAATCTCGGATCGCTGGCGCGGTTTTCAGGACGTGGCCGATAGCCGCCATCTCTCCAATCGGGTTGAGCGCGAAGTCGTTGACGCCTTGGTGAGCGCCGTGCGCGCCGCCTATCCTCGGCTCTCGCATCGGTATTACAAGCTCAAAGCGAAATGGTTCGGTATGGACCAGCTTAACCATTGGGACCGCAATGCGCCCCTGCCCAAGGTTGACCAGAAGATCATTCCATGGATCGAGGCGCGCGATACGGTGCTCGATGCTTATGGTGATTTTTCGCCTCGCATGGCGGCCATTGCCAAAGACTTTTTCGACAAGCAATGGATCGATGCGCCCGTTCGTCCCGGCAAGGCACCGGGTGCTTTTGCCCATCCAACCGTGCCATCGTCGCACCCTTATGTGCTCGTCAATTATCTCGGCAAGCCGCGCGATGTGATGACGTTGGCGCATGAGCTTGGCCATGGTGTTCACCAAGTCCTGGCTGCGGCCAATGGCTCGCTCATGGCGCCTACGCCATTGACGCTGGCTGAAACAGCCTCCGTCTTTGGCGAGATGCTCACCTTCCGCCGCCTTCTGGATCGGATTACCGATCCTGCTCAACGCAAAGCGATGCTCGCCTCAAAAGTTGAGGACATGATCAATACGGTCGTTCGGCAGATCGCCTTTTACAGTTTTGAGCGCGATATCCACATCGAGCGTCGCAAAGGGGAGCTCACCGCCGAGCAGATTTGCGAGATTTGGCTCAATGTTCAACGCGAGAGCCTCGGACCAGCGATTAAGCTCGGCGAGGGTTATGAAACCTTTTGGACCTATATCCCGCATTTCATCCACTCGCCCTTCTATGTTTATGCTTATGCCTTCGGTGATTGCCTCGTAAACTCGCTCTATGCGGTTTATGAGGGCGCATCCGACGGTTTTGCCGAGCGCTATTTTGCGATGCTTTCGGCTGGCGGAACCAAGCACCATTCCGAACTCCTAAAGCCTTTTGGTCTAGATGCCCGAGATCCTGCTTTCTGGCAGGTGGGCCTTTCCTTGATCGAGCGGATGATCGTGGAGCTTGAGGGGATGGAGTGAGGGGCGACGTGACTTTTACATTCTGAAGTCTGTTTTACATTGTGTATAACATGTAGACTTGTTATACAGTCTGTATAATTTTTCTGTCCAATTGGTCCGAGGGTTATACAATGAACGAGCAGCCAAAGACGGTTGAAGTGGACGGCGCCTTTCTTCAGGTTCGTAAAATCGGTAATTCGCTTGGCTTGATTTTACCGAAGGATCTGTTGGCACGGCTCAACTTAAAAGATGGCGATAAGCTGCATATTGTCGAACAGCCTGAGCGTGGATTGCATCTCACACCCTATGATCCCGTCCACGCCAAAGGGATGGAAATTGCCCGCAAAGCGTTCAAAACCTACGCCAATACGTTCCGGGAATTGGCCAAATAGAGCCAAATTTTATCATTTCTGTTCAATTCCAGACAGTGTCCACGCATGCAACGTTCCGAGCCGCTTTGGCTGACGCCCGAATTGATGATCGATATTCATGCCGAACAGCTCGCCATATTTGGCGGGCCACCCGGGCTGAGAGATCGCGGGATGCTGGAGTCGGCTCTGGGTCGGCCGGTTAATAAATACGCTTATGGCGAGGACGATCTAGCGGTCTTGGCTGCCGCCTACACGTTTGGAATTGCCAGAAATCATCCGTTTGTAGATGGCAATAAGCGCGCCGCTTTTGCCGCTCTTATCGTCTTTCTAGGCTTAAATGATATTGATTTTCTGGTTCCCGAAACCCACGCAACGGCCATAATCCTCGAGGTCGCCGCCGGAAACATTGGCGAAGAGGGTCTCGCGCGCTGGATTAGGGACAATTGGCCGCAATAGCGTCCAACCAAGCCATACATCCGCAGCCCATCCGACCTCGTATCAATACCATGCATATCATAGGGAAAATCCAATGAACGGCTCGAACCAAGACGCCGAACGCAACCGTATTTCGGCACGCCTTTCGCGCTATGCGCGCGTCGGTGCCGGTTTAGGCGGCGTTGCGGCGCGCATCGCGGGTGGTCGTCTCTTCGGTACCGACCTTGCCGATCGTGGTAATGCCATGGCGCTGACCCAAGCGCTTGGTGGGCTCAAAGGTCCCTTGATGAAAGTCGCACAATTAATGGCGACGATCCCCGATGCCCTGCCGCCCGAATATGCGTCCGAACTTGCAACGCTTCAAAGCAACGCGCCGCCAATGGGGGCGGCCTTTGTCCGGCGTCGTATGATGGCGGAGCTCGGCGCCGATTGGCGGTCCCGTTTTGCTGAATTTGATCTTCATCCGACAGCTGCTGCCTCGCTTGGTCAAGTCCATCGCGCAACGACGGCAAATTGCGAGCGCCTTGCGGTAAAACTGCAATATCCCGATATGGCCTCAGCCGTTGAAGCCGACCTCAGCCAGCTCGATATTTTGTTTGGCCTGCACCGCCAATTCGATCCATCTGTCGATACGCGCGAAATCGCCAAAGAAATTGCTGCCCGCATTCGCGAGGAACTTGATTATACGCGTGAGGCGAAACATGCGTCTCTCTATCAATCGATCCTTGCCGATGAGCCGCTCGTTAAAGTCCCGCGCATTCAATCGGATCTTTCGACACGGCGCCTTTTGTCGATGGAATGGCTTGATGGCAAGCCGCTATTGTCCTTCAAACAATCGGACGCAGAAACGCGGAACCTGTTAGCGACCGCCATGTTCAAAGCTTGGTGGTTACCCTTCAGCCATCACGGCGTGATCCATGGTGATCCGCATTTGGGCAATTACACGGTATTCGAGAACGAGGGCGCGGCGGGCGGTATCAATCTATTGGATTATGGATGCATTCGCATTTTCCCACCCTCCTTTGTCGGCGGTGTTGTCGACCTCTATCGGGGGCTCTTGGAGAATAATCAGGAGCGCATCGTTCATGCCTATGAGGTTTGGGGCTTTAAGGGCCTGCGCAAAGATTTGATCGAAATCCTCAATCTATGGGCGCGCTTCATTTATGGCCCCCTCTTGGATGATCGCACGCGCACCGTCGCTGATGGCGTGGCCCCTGGTGAATATGGCCGCAAGGAAGCCTTTACCGTGCATCAGGCCTTGAAGGAAAAAGGTCCGGTCACGATCCCGCGCGAATTCGTGTTTATGGATCGAGCGGCTATTGGCCTTGGCGGCGTGTTTTTGCACTTAAATGCCGAGCTGAATTTCTATCGTTTGTTCAATGAAGCCATTGACGGATTTTCGGTCGAGCGCGTCGCCGCCCGTCAAAGCGAAGCTATTCGCATGGCAGGGCTTTGATAGAAAAAGGCCTGATGCTTGCGCATCAGGCCAAGTCGGGGAAAACAATCAGGGACGAGCCGGTTACTTTTGCGGCACCCGTTAAGGCTGGGGGGCAGTCAATAGGCGCACGCACAGCAACCAGCTTCACGAATCACTATTCACATTTACTGGGGCAAAGAGACGACTAGTATGCGGCAAAATCATGACTTTTTGCAGGTCGGCTTTTTTATGGTCGAATTGCCTCTTGATGCTCCGGTCGAATGACGCTTTGATGACGTTAGGACGGTGATGAATCGGAGGTTTGGGTGACAGATAGTCAGGATAGTCTAACGCCTGCCGTGATCGTGCCATTGCGGAATGATAGCCGCTCGTCAGCCCCAAACCAGCCAATCGCCAATCCTGTTCCGGTCGAGCCACAGATTACCTTTGATCGCAACGAGCTTAACGCGCTGCTTAGCCTTTACGGTCGCAAAGTCGCCGATGGCGAATGGCGGGATTACGCGATGGATTTCTTGAAAGACCGCGCGGTGTTTTCGGTCTTTCGTCGGTCAACCGAATACCCGCTTTACCGCATTGAAAAGAACCCCAAGCTGGCCCGTAAACAAGGTGCTTATTCGGTCGTGTCTGCCGCCGGCCAGATACTCAAACGCGGCCATGAACTTGCTCGCGTGTTAACTGTGCTCGAAAAACCCGTAAGGCTGGTGGTCTAAAACAAAAAAGCCCCGGCTTTCACCGGGGCTTTTGTAGGTCTATCAACGAACCATCAATTGTTGTTGCGCTGACCGAAGAGCTGCAGCAGCATCTGGAACATATTGATAAAGTCGAGATAGAGCGTCAACGCACCCATCACTGAAGCTTTACCAACAAGCTCGGTATCGCCCACAACTTCGTCATACTGATCTTTCAGACGCTGGGTATCCCATGCGGTAAGGCCTGCGAACACCAAGATACCCAAGACATTCAGACCAAACTGCAAGGCCGAGCTCTGAACAAACATGTTCACGAGGCTAGCGATGATGATGCCGAAAAGGCCCATCATCATAAAAGTACCCATCGCAGAAAGATTGCGACGTGTCGTATAGCCATAGAGCGAAAGCGCGCCGAAGGTCGCGGCTGTCATGAACAATACTTGGACGACGCTACCGATCTTAAACACCAAGAACACGGTCGAAAGCGATAGGCCCATGACAGCGGCAAAGGCCCAGAACGTGGTCAGCAGCGTTTGATAGGAGCGGTTCACGCTAAACGACATAAACATCACAAAACCGAGCGGAGCGAGCATCACAAGCCATTTGATCGGCGAAAGATACATCGCAGCACCGAAATCGGTCAGATACATATCCGATGCGATGCGATAGGCCGTCTGTTCTGAGGTCACAGCCGCCATAAACGTGCCCCAAGCCACCAGCGCCGAAATACCAAGCGCGAGCGTCATGTGGTTATAAATACCAAGCATATAGGACCTGAGGCCCAGATCGTATTCCGCCGAGCCAATACGGGCACCGGTTGGGCCCCAGACGGTCGCGTTGCGATCAAAATTAGACATTTTCTTTCCCTTTTGGAAATTGAGTCACATCCCAACAGGTTTGAACCCCGCGGGACATTAAGAATATGAGGTCAGATCATGGCAAAAACAAGGGCGCTCTGAAAATGGCGTCGACCGGAGGGCCTATTGCCCCTTCAGATGTGAGGAAGGCTTTTCGTCCAATACCCGCCATGTCCCGATAAGCCCGATCACAACCGTCGCGATGATGGCAACCGCCATGGTCCCGATAGCGGGAATAGCGGCAAATACAAATCCGCTCTTCATGGCGAAGGTCACAATCGCAAAGGCTGCGCCCGTTCCCGCCAATAAGCCGAAAAGAGCTGCCGCAAACCCGATCATTCCATATTCGATGCAATAAGCGAGCAATAGGCGCCGCCGCGTCGCACCAAGCGTTTTTAAAATAACCGCATCGCGGATTCGGTTGCGCTGGCCTGCGCCCAAAGCCCCGGCGAGTACGAGAATACCCGCTAAAATCGTAACCCCGCTCGCGCCTCGAATGCCGAGCACGAGCTTGCCGACCAGCTCATTAATCGCTTCAAGCGCTTCTTTCACGCGAATGGCGGTCACGGCAGGGTAGGCCTTGGCCGATTGGTTCAAAAGTCCCGCTTCGCTTTTGGCATCGCTGCCCCCCTTCCAAGTCAGCGTCGCCAGATAGGAGGTTGGCGCGCCCGCAAAGGTGTTAGGCGAAAAAACCATCACGAAATTAATGCCCATAGATTGCCAATCTACCCGGCGCAAATTCGAAATACTGGCCGTGATCGTTCGGCCAAGGACGTTCACGCTGATCGTGTCGCCCAAATTTAAACCAAGCCCTTTGGCGATATCGGCTTCGAGCGAGACGAGTGGCACACCCTTATACTCTTTAGGCCACCATTCACCCGCCACAAGCATCGATCCATCGGGAACACTGTCCGAAAAGGTGATGCCCCGATCGCCTTCAAGCACCCAGCTCGCATCTTCGGATGATTTGGCCTTTTCCACTCTCACGCCCTTAAGCTCGGTGATCCGACCGCGCAGCATCGGCACATGCACGATCGTGGCGTCGCCTGCGGTGTTTTGTAGGAAGCCATCAAATCGCTCAAGGTCCCGTCCCGGTATATCGACGAAGAAGAAACTCGGTGCCCGCTCCGGCAAACTCTTTGTCAACTGGCGGCTGATATTGGCATCAATCAAGCTGATCGCGACCAGCAATGTCACGCCAAGTCCAAGCGATAAAACAAGCGAGGGCGTCAACGCGCCTGGCCGATATATATTGCTCAGCGCCAGTCGGAATTCGGTTTTACGCGGGCGCGGTAACCGCTTCGCGATCGCCATAATGGCAGATGCTACCAGTCGCAAAATGATAAAGGCGACAAGCGTTCCAGCCACCGCCATCACGGCAATGAACCGATCAAACGAGAAGAAGATCACCGCCCCCGAAAGGGCAAGAGCGGCCACCGTGACACCCACGAGATACCGCATTCTTGGCCAGGCTTTATCCTCCGTAATCGCATCGCGAAAGAGGGCTGCAACCGGAATATCATGGACGCGTCCGAGCGGGCCCAATGCAAAGGTCATGGCGGTGAGAAGGCCATAAACTGCGCCGATCACCAGCCTGCCGCTATAGACATGCGGCTCGAGCGGGAAAGGTAGAAGCGGTCCCGCAAAAACGGCGACGGCGAAGGGCAAAGCCGCACCTAAAATGAGGCCGATCAGCACACCTAAAATGGCCAGCCCCATGATCTCAAAAAAGGCAATAGCAAAGACGGTCGTTCCACTCGCGCCCAAGGCTTTTAAAATCGCCATGCTTGAGCGTCTGCGATCGAGATAAGCACTCACCGCATTCGCCACGCCCGTGCCACCAACGAGAAGGGCGGTTAGTCCGACAAAGGTCAGGAATTGCGTAAACCGCTCGATATTTTTATTAAGCTGCGGCGAGGCGTTGAGCCTGTTCCTGATTTCAAATCCGCTGTCACTGAGCGAATTGGTAAGCGTCGATGCCACCCGTCGAACGGTCTCATCATCGTTCTGACCATCGGGGATCAGTATCCGGTAGGTATGGCGCACAAGGCTGCCGGGTTGCACAAGCCCCGATGCCACTAAAGCCTGCGGCGACAAAACGATCCGAGGCCCGAAGGTCAGACCGCTGCCGATCCGATCAGGTTCGGAAACAAGGATCGCTGAAAGCCGAATTTTCGCCTCGCCCAGCGTAATTATCGATCCGGGCTTAAGCTCAAGCCGCGAGAAAAGGGCGAGGTCTGCCACAGCACCAAATGCACCATCGCGCTCCGCCAGCGCATTGCCTAGGGGTTGCGGCGGGTCAAGAACGACCGTTCCAATCGCGGGATAGGTCTTATCGACCGATTTGATATCAACCAGCGCCGCGCCTTGCTCTGAAACCGCCATGCCGCGCAGGCTGTCGATTTCACTAACGCCGCCGATCTTGGATAAAATCGCCTGTTCCTCATCCGTCGCTGGACGGTGCATGCGGGATAAGGAAATATCAGCACCAAGAATAGTGCGCCCTTCCGATGCCAAACCGTCCGTCAATGAATGCGAAAGCGAATCGATCCCCACAATCGTGGTGACGCCAAGCGCAATACACGCGAGAAAAATACCAAAGCCTCGCACACCCTGCCGTAAATTTCGCAAAGCAAGCCGCAGGGGAACGAAGGAAACCACGGTCATGCTTCAATATGTCCGGAGCGCAACCGAATGTTCCGGTCACAGCGCGACGCTAATTCGTTGTCATGGGTCACGAGTACCAAAGTCGTCTGCCGTTCGCGTTTTAACGCAAAGAGCAGATCGATAATCGCCAACCCATTCGTCTCATCAAGATTACCCGTTGGCTCATCCGCAAAAAGGATTGAAGGATCAGGTGCCATCGCCCGTGCAAGCGCCACGCGCTGTTGCTCACCGCCTGACAACTCGGCTGGAAAATGATTGAGCCGGTGCCCTAGGCCAACCGCCTTTAATTCCCGTTCGGCTCGCCCAAACGGGTCGGGATGTTGGGCAAGCTCAAGTGGCACGGCGACATTTTCCAACGCCGTCATGGTCGTGATGAGATGAAAGGATTGAAAAACGATCCCGATATGCTTGCCGCGAAAACGCGCGAGCGAATCCTCGCTCATGCTTGTGAAATCTTCACCGGCAACGAGTACCTTACCCTTTTCCGCCTGCTCCAATCCGGCCATGACCATCAGAAGCGTCGATTTGCCCGAGCCAGACGCGCCGACTAAGCCAACCGCTTCGCCCGCATCAATCGACAGGTTGATCCCATTCAGCACATGAACCCGGGACGCTTCACGGCCGAGCGTGACATCCAAATCTTTAATCTCGATCGCCTTGACCATTCCGCTTAAAATCCCGATCTTGCTGTGATGAAGCTTACATATGTACTCGATGCCGTTTTGGCTATTGGCGCACGGTTGATGGTGCCCAAGCGAAATGTCGCGATTGGCGTGGTTTTTGTCTTTTTTCTTGCGCATATGGGGACCGTCTTGGCCGAACCGCTCAAACTTGTTGCTTTGGGTGACAGCCTCACCGCCGGTTATCTCTTACCGCAAGATCAGGGCTTTCCAGCCGTTTTGGAGCGGGAATTAAAGGCGCGCGGCCATGATGTTGTCGTTATCAATGGTGGTGTATCAGGTGATACAACGGCCGATGGATTGGCACGGCTCGACTGGACGATCCCCGAAGGAGCCAATGGTGTCCTTCTAGAGCTTGGCGCAAATGACATGTTGCGCGGCCTCGACCCTACTATTCCACGGGGCAATCTGCGCGAAATTCTAACGCACCTAAAAGCGCGCAATATTCCCGTCTTCTTGATGGGTATGAAAGCGCAACGCAATCTAGGCGCCAGCTATGTCTCGGCCTTCGATACCATTTATCCGGATCTCGCAGCCGAGTTTAATGTCCCGCTTTATGATTTCTTTTTGGAGGGCGTTGCCGGTAATTCGGGCCTAACGCTTCAAGATGGTCTGCATCCAAATGCCGCAGGGGTTCAAAAAATCGTCAGTCTTACGGTGCCCCGCATTGAAGAATTCCTTGCCAAGCTTCCCTAATCTCTGACATTCCACTGTCACGCTGCGCCTTTAGCCAGCGCTCTGTTATTCCGTTTCAAATCCTGATGAGGAAGATCGTTTCATGCTGTATCGCAAGCTTGGCCGCACAGGCCTTGATGTCTCAACCATCTGCCTCGGTACAATGACCTGGGGTGAGCAAAACACCGAGGCCGAGGCTTTCGAGCAAATGGATTATGCGCTGACCCAAGGCGTCAATTTTTTCGATACGGCTGAAATGTACGCGATTCCGCCGAAGGCCGAGACTCAAGGCCGTACCGAGACCATGATTGGGCGCTGGTTCAAGGCGCGCGGCAATCGCGATAAAGTTATTCTCGCTTCCAAGGTCGCAGGCCGCGGCGCGATGAATTGGCTCCGCAAAGACGGATCCAATGTCGAGCAAACGCCCGCTCAAATGCGCGAAGCGATTGAAAACAGCCTCCGCCGCCTGCAAACCGATTATATCGACCTCTATCAGCTGCATTGGCCGGATCGCCCGATGCCATGGGGCTCCAACCCAACGGCGTTCAAGCTTGAGACCTATCAGGGTCATGAAAATTCGATGCTCGAAATTCTCGAAACACTCGGCACATTTGTAAAGGAAGGCAAAGTCCGTCACGTCGGTCTTTCAAACGAAAGCGCGTGGGGCACGATGCACTATCTCGCTTTATCGGAGAAGCATGGTTTGCCGCGCATGGCGAGCATCCAAAATGCCTATAATCTTTTGAACCGCACCTATGAGACAGCGCTTGCCGAAGTCTCGATGCGCGAAGAGATCGGGTTATTGGCGTTTTCACCTTTGGCGCAAGGCTATCTCACCGGCAAATATCTGGATGGTGCACGCCCCGCTGGCGCTCGTACAACCTTGTTCAATCGTGGCCAACGCTATCAAACACCAAATGCAGAGCCAGCAATTAAAGCCTATGTCGCATTGGCGAAAGAAGCCGGTATGCGTCCTGAAGATCTAGCACAGGCCTTTGTGAATTCGCGGCCATTTCTCGGCGCCAATATCATCGGGGCTACGACGATGGAGCAGCTAAAAATCGCGATTGCTTCGATCGATATCAAAATGACGCCGGAGCTCGAAGCCAAGATCAACGCGATCCACCACACCTATTGCAATCCCTGCCCGTAAGTACGGCGCTCGATAAGCAATTAGGTGAAGTAAAAAAGCGCTCTCGATCGACCCATCGAGAGCGCTTTTTAATTAGTCTTCCGTCGCGACCAATGCAGCTGCGCGTCTCTCGGCCCTGCGGCGCAAGATTTCATAAATGACTGCGCAAATCACGGTTACGATGATCAGTAATAGCGCGAGTGCGTTGATCGTCGGCGTGATGCCGGAGCGAATTTTTGATCCGACATAAACCGTCAACGTGTCGGAGTTGCCACGCGTGAACAAAGTGACATTGAAATTTTCAACCGATTGGAAAAAGGCGATAATCGCGCCCGCACCAATCGCCGGATAAAGATGCGGCACGAGAATGCGGCGAATAACTTGCCCATGGCTCGCACCAAGATCGAGCGCTGCTTCTTCAAGTCCCGGATCAAAGCTTTGCAGCCGCGCCAGCACCAAGAGCATCACATAGGCGGCGACAAACGAAACCTGTCCCAAAACGGAAAGATAAAGCCCGGCCGATACGCCAAAGCTGTTCCAGAACAAAAGCGTTGAAATGCCGATAACGGCACCGGGCGTCAAAATCGGCGCGACCATAAAGCCATAAAGGAAGGAGCGCACCTTCGGCTTAACGCTGTTCAACAAAATAGCAGCAGCCGTGCCAATCGGCACCGAAATCGCGACCACGGCCAATGCAACCCAAGTCGTGTTGCGCACTGCGCCCCACATGCGTTGGTCATTCCATAAATCGACGAACCAACGATCGGTAATGCCGACCCAAGGATAAACCGACGGAAAGCGTGTATTGTTGAGCCCTGCACCACCCATGATCGCCAAAGGCAGCAACATGTAAGCAAGGAACAGCGCGAGATAGACCCGCATCGTAATTTTAGCGAAGGTTTGGGAATTCATCGTCCGTCCCTCACTTGGCGATATCGACCAGGCGTACATTCAGCACGCGCATGACGAGGCTAACAAATAGGATGCACAAAGCGAGAAGGAGGAAGGCGTAAGCCGAGCCAACATTCCAATCGAGCCCTTCAAACATCCATTGTTGGATAATTTCCGTGAACCAGCGCGAATTGGTCGACGCAAGCGTCGTTGGCACAACGACAGAACCCGCGCAGAGCATGAACACCATCACGCAACCCGATGCGATACCGGGCTTGGCATGCGGAATGACAACGCGCCAATGCGTGCGCCATGTGGATGCACCAAGATCCTGGGAGGCTTCGATTTGGTTCGTGTCCAGCGCTTGGATCGCGTTGTAAATCGGGAACAACATAAAGAGGATATACGCATAGACCAAGCCGATAACGACGGATTGAAAGCCCGATATCCAGCGGATCGGCTTATCGATCAATCCAATACCGGTAAGGATCGCATTCAGCGGCCCCTGCATGGATAGAATAATAAACCAAGCGAATGATCGCAAAATTTCACTCACCCATAACGGAATGAGCAGCACGAGAAAAAAGGTTGCCGTATCTGTCGGCTTCAAGACCTTCGCGAGAATATAAGCCAGCGGATAGGTGATGATGAGACAGATCAACGTCACCAAGCTGCTATATACAATCGTCAAGAAGAACACATTGATATGAATAGGGCTGTTAAAAAACGTGACATAGTTTTTCAGCGTATACACATCATTCGGCCCGCCCAATTGGTCGACCGGCAGATAAAGCCGAAACGAAAATTTGAAGAGCACAAGGTTAGGAATAACGACCAGAGCGAGCAACCAAAAGGCGGTCATCGCGGCCATGATCACCGATAGACTAATCCCATATCGCCGAATGAGTTCTTGCATTGCCCGCTAGCCTCTCAATGCCCGTGTCGGGAGGTCGCTGCTTCTGACAAAATCATGCAGCTTTCGGGATTAAAGACCATTTGGCACGCCGTGTGAGGCGCGGGCGGCGGAAGCGATGGATCATTTTGCACCTGAACCATATGTGTATCGCCGCTATTGTCGCGAACAAACACGTTTACGAAATTACCCTCAAAGGCAATCTCGGTCACTTCAACCGCAATCGAATTGGCTTTTGTTTCATTTGTTGGTTGAAGCGAACAAAATTCGGGTCGGACGAAAAGTTTGGCCTGATCACCTAAACCAACCGAAGCACCAAGCTTGGCGTGGAACGCGCCTTTGGCCGTTTCGAACTGCGCCATTCCGCCATTAACCGATGCCACCTTTCCTTGGATGACATTGTTCTCACCAACAAAGGAAGCCACAAATCCGTTGACGGGATTGTTGTAAATTTCTTGCGGTGTTGCGACCTGTTGCAAGACGCCTTGCGACATCACACCAACGCGATCGGACATTGCGAGCGCCTCGCCTTGATCATGCGTGATATAAATAAACGTAACACCCGTCCGCTTTTGGATCGCGCGCAATTCCGCGCGCATATGCTGGCGTAATTTTAAATCGAGTGCTGAAAGCGGTTCGTCGAGCAACATTACTTTTGGCTCAACGGCCAATGCGCGTGCAATGGCCACGCGTTGTTTTTGGCCACCAGACAATTGGCTGATGCGCTTATCGGCTGAATCGTGAAGATCGACCAGCTGCAACAATTCTTCTGCTTTAGCACGCCGCTTTTCTTTTGAAACACCGCGAACCTCAAGCCCGAATGTGATGTTCTCCCAAACGGGCATCAGCGGGAAGAGTGCTAAATTCTGAAAGATCAGGGCGGTGGGGCGTGCATTCGGGCGGATGCCCTTCATGTCCTTGCCACCAATTTTTACCGCACCTTGGGTTGGCTCCATAAAGCCGGAAATCAAACGGAGGATCGTTGTCTTGCCGCAGCCAGATGGGCCTAGAAAGGAGAAGAACTCGCCGGGCTTGATCGTTACTTCAACATTGTTGACCGCGCGGAAACTACCGAAATCCATGCAAATTTGGGATAAATGAACGTCTTCACTCATTGTAAAACCGAGTTCTTTCTGGTGCCGCGCTAGATTTATGCAAAAAAGCGGCGGGTCCGAGAACCCGCCGCTTGAAGGTTATTTGATTATGCCGCGATGAATTTGTCGGCGTATTCAGCGCGCAGCTTCAAGAAGGAGCTGGTCTGAACGGGCCACCACCAGAGCTTCGACAATGCGTCGCCTGGGAATGAGGCCGTGTAGAACTTAGCAACAGCCGGATCCAACTTCGCACCTGCGCCCTTACCCACTGGGTTAGCCGAGAAGGCGGTTGCCCAAAGTGCGGAACCTTCAGCCGAAGATACCCAGTTTTGGAACGCATGCGCCTGCTCAACGTTCTTGGCGTTCTTCATGAGCATGTTGCCCTGGTTCCAAGCAAACGCACCTTCCTTAGGAGCGATGTAGGAGAAAGGACCTTCCTTGCCCATGTTGTAGCCGGTCGAATCCCAGGTGAGGCCCAACACGCAACCATTGGTGCGGAAACCAGCCTGTGCTTCGTTTTCGCCCTTCCAGAACTGAGCGATGTTCTTCTTGTGCTTGATGGCTTCGGCAAGGATGACGTCCCAGATCTTCTTCATCTTGGCGTCGTCCTTATAGCCTTCCATGAATGGATGAGGCAGCTTGCCTTGCGTATCCAACACGCGGCCTAAGGCGGCGAGCGACGAGTGAGCACGCACGCAGACCTTGCCTTCAAACTTTGGATCCCAAAGGTCGGCGAGGCTTGCCTTGCCGTATTCCATCGGAGCTTCCTTCGTGTTGAAGGTCAGAGCTTCCGTACCCCAGACGCCGGGGAGGAACAGACGCTTGCCATCGATCGTGGCCATGTCGCCAGCCAAACCGCTCACAAGGCCAGCTTCCCACTGGTCGAGCTTGATCTTGTTCATATCCCAAGGCTGAACGAGGCCGTTTTCGGCGTAGGACTGCACGCGATCAACGGTTGGCTCGATGACGTCAATGGCGCCCGTTTGGATCGCAAGCTTTGCTTGAGCAAAGATCGTGTCGTTATCAGGCTGTTCCGTGAAGTTCATCTTGATGCCGGTTGCTTTGGTGAACGAAGCAAAGGCGTCTTTGAAGTCGTAACCGGCCCAACCCATATAATTGAGCTCACCGGACGAGGCGAGTGCTGAGCGGGAAACCAGCGCTGGTGCAGCAACTGCACCGAGGCCGAGAGCTGCCGTGCTCTTTAGAAAAGAACGGCGGCTTACAGATGTCGTGTTCTTGATCACAGTGAATTCTCCATCTCTGTTTGTTGAACGCATCAACTTCGTAACTAAAGCAGATGTGCCGACTCTCGCCCTCTGTTTGACCTGCCAGAGCAAGAACCCGGACTTTTTATACCATTAAAGAGAAGTATGACAATCAGATGTCACAATGATTATGACACTCTATTAGCTCTGATCAGGAGAAATATATTTTGTAGAATAAAATTCCTCTAAACGCGGCATAATCGAAATATATTTTGCCTTTACATCGAGAAATAGTGTCAAAAAGCGACTAAATGATCAGCATCACTTTTTAAGTGCACCAAACAGCACGCCATAACTGGACCCATGGTGCTTAAATTGCAGGAAGCAGCGAAATATGCTTGCTCAATTGTTGATTGATCGCATTTAGACTGTAAAGCATTGGTACATAATCGCCCTTCGCCCAAATGGGCGCAAGGTTGCTAAAATAGGGGGATCGTGGATCTCCAGATTGTCCCGGTGCATTAATCCACAGGCTCGCATCCCAATTACCGACATCCATAACAATACGGACAGACGCCCCTTGTGTCGTTCGGAAATCAGACACGCGGTATCCCGTATGCATAGGGCTCGATCCGCTACCACCATGCGGGTAAGGCCCAATGGTCCAGTTTTTTGCAGTTTCTGAGACGGATGAAATACCATGCTCAAAAGCGGCATGGTGGATATCGCCCCAGCGCCACGCGCCCGGATCACGGCCTAACCGTGTTTCAACATCGGCAAAAGCCTTCTTCAGCGTCTCGCGCAAGAGCCGATTGCGGGCTTCAACGGGTTGATCCCCAAAACGCCCATCGGGCATTTCCAGCGCGCGTAAAAGCGATTCAATATCGCCCGTGCCCACTAAAGCACGTACTTTCTCGTCCGGAATAAGCGCCACGAGCAGCGCATGCCTGAGATGATGGGCCCACCACATCTCAACGAGCGCCGCTGCCGCGCTATTTTGGTCGAGGGACCCTTTCCAATCCTTAAAAAGATGCGTCGCAGGTTCATCGGGACACGCTAATCGCGCCAATTCCGCCAATCGCCGCGCCGGAATGGAAACCGGGTCGTTCTGCAATAGGCAGCAATCCTCGACCGAGATCTTGTGTTTGCTGTTCAATACCTCGTCAATGCGATCAGCACGCGCCCGATCCACCCATTCATAGCCTATCGGATGTGCATAATCGTTTGGCAGGTTCATTTCATTCGCAGTTGCGAAAAACCCTTTGGCGGGGTTCACAATGCGAGGCAGCTCTTCATTGTCCAAAAGCCCTTGCCATTCATAGGTCCCGTCGCCGGGAACGGGCAGCAGGCCATCCCAATTTTCTCGAATAGGTGCAAAGCCAACCGGCGCCCAGGCTGTCGTACCTGATACATCCGCATAAACCAGATTGACGGACGGCACGCCCCAACCGCGTACGGCTTGGCGAAAATCATCCACATTCTTCGTTCGCATCGAGTCTATGCTTTTTAGATAGGGCGCCGCGCCGGGCTCAAACCAAACGGATCGCACAGCATAGGCCCGATGCTGCTCCTTATCTTCCAACAGAACCGGGCCGTGATGCGTAAAATACTGCTTCAGGGTTTGGTCAGGCGCGCCCTTCACCCCAAAAACGCTATCGACCACCTCCATATCACGCCAATCGCCTTTCCAGCGATAGCGATGCGGGTTTTCTGGGTCGGTTTCTAGAACATAGAG
>CANGPL010000006.1 GCA_947455725.1 Hyphomicrobiales bacterium
CGGCGGACCGCTTCTGCTTCTTCGCGAACGCGCTTTTCCGATGGCTTTTCGTAATGGCCACGGAGCTTCATTTCGCGGAAGATGCCTTCACGTTGCATCTTCTTCTTAAGCGCCTTGAGCGCTTGGTCTACATTGTTGTCACGGACGAGAACCTGCACGCGTGTTTTCCCGTAATTAAAAGGTCAATTCTGGAGCCGCCAGTTTTTCTTCGCTAGAAGCCTTGGCAACGTGAGCGCGCTTCCTAACAGAAAGGATCCGTGCTGTCCACGCCTCTACGGGTTAAAAAGCTAAGGTTTTTACGGCGTTGGACGATTCTATCGAATAACGCGCGTAATATGTCCCATCTTACGCCCCGGACGTGCTTCCCGCTTGCCATAAAGATCGATGATCAAGCCCGGCTCAGCCAGTAAGTCGGCCCAGCGCGCAACATCATCACCGATCAGATTTTCCATCTCAATTTGGCCCAAACGCTTCACGCTGCCCAAAGGCCAGCCGGAAACGGCGCGAATATGCTGCTCAAATTGCGAGGTTTCAGCGCCACCTAAGGTCCAATGCCCGGAATTATGCACGCGAGGCGCAATTTCATTCACCAGTAACGCTTCTTGCTCGCCTGAACCGGCCACAAAAAACTCAACCGCAAAGACGCCGACATAACCAAGCGCCTCAGCGATTTTTTTCGCAGCCTCTTTTGCAAGCCCTTCGGTTTGAGCGGAGATGGAAGCAGGAAGGATTGTCTTATCAAGAATGTGATGTTTGTGGCGGTTCTCGCACACATCATAGGCGACAAACTCGCCCGTCAGCGCGCGCGCTGCGACGACGGAGACCTCACGGTCAAACGGAACAAAGGCTTCTAAAATGGCTGGTGCATGACCAATCGCATCCCACGCGTCGCGTGCGGATACATGATCGCGGATCATCGCCTGCCCTTTGCCGTCATATCCAAGACGACGTGTCTTAAGCACCGATGGTCGGCCGATTGTCACGAGCGCCGCTTCGAGTTCCTCAAGCGAAGAAACGGCGATAAAATCAGGCACGATCAAACCAAGATCCCGGATGAAGCTTTTCTCTGTGAACCGATCTTGGGTAATCGCCAAAGCGCGAGGCGCGGGCAATACGGGCACCTGAGCGGATAGGATATCGGCAGTCGCAGCCGGCACGTTTTCAAACTCATATGTGACAACGGAAACCGCAGCGGCAAAACGTTTTAAAGCGTCTGCATCTTCATATCCCGCAACGGTCCGCGCCGCAGAAATGTCAAAAGCCGGATTATCGCCTTCGGGCGCAAAAATATGACATTTGAGGCCCAAAGGCGCGGCTGCAAGCGCCATCATCCGGGCCAATTGCCCACCGCCCAAAATGCCAACCGTATCGCCGGGTTTTAACATTGCATCAGGCCTCATCGGATGGCGTTTCAGCAACCGATGCCGACTGCCGCGCGCGCCACGCATCCAAACGATCGGCTAGAGCGCGATCATGCAACGCCAGAACAGAAACGGCGAGTAATGCCGCATTTACTGCGCCGGCCTTTCCGATAGCGAGCGTTCCAACCGGAATTCCGGCGGGCATCTGAACAATTGAGAGAAGACTATCTTGACCAGATAATGCTTTGGATTCCACCGGCACGCCAAAAACGGGCAAAGGCGTCATGGCCGCTGTCATACCGGGCAGATGGGCGGCACCGCCAGCACCCGCGATAATCACGTGAAAACCATTATTCCGCGCCGAACGGGCAAAATCATAAAGCCGTTCAGGGGTCCGGTGCGCCGAGACAATGCGCGCATCATAGGCCACGCTAAGGGCGTCGAGCGTTTCAGCGGCGTGCCGCATGGTGGCCCAATCGGACTGGCTGCCCATGATGATGGCGACGGGCGTCTTGGCTTCGGTCATTTCTATGCCTTTCCGCTTAAAAACGCTGCCTATCTTCCGACGGTGACGAAGGCAAGAGCAGAGATCGCGATTTGCCTATTTAGGCGATGATATCGGGCGTAATTTGATCCTCAATCTGTCGGATCAAATCTTTGAGCAATAATTTGCGGCGCTTAAACCGGCGGATTTGAAGCTGATCGGCTTGGCCAATGGCCTCTAAGGCCTCAACCGCATCGCTGATATCTTTATGCTCAATCCGCAAGCGTTGCAGCTCGGCCATGAGCGCAGCAGGATCAACGGGCAAATCGGACGAATCAGTCATTTCACGGCCTTTTCCGGATGACCGGATTGCTGACATGGAAACTATGGCAGACCACACGCTGAACGCGCAAGTCGACGCAGCGGGGAAAATGCGGACAAAACGATGATAATCAACGCTTAAAAGCTAATCCATCAAAGATTCATCGTTCATCAAAGATGAGCACTCGACAGTTGCCAATTTTATGACAAACTCATGAATACCGGTCTTGAACCCGCCCCCATCAGGAGGAGCAGCATGTCGTTACAATCGCATTTGGTTGAACTCGAACGCCGCCATCAGGCTCTTGAACGCGAAATACAAACGGAACAAATCCATCCTTCGGCCAGCGATCTGAAAATCAGGGAGCTCAAGCGCAAAAAGCTCCATCTCAAACAAGAAATTGAAAAGCTGAAAGTGCAAACCGTCAAAACGGTGCTGCATTAAGCGAAACTTCCGCGTCATCTCGGCCGCTTGAGATGAAAATTGGCGATCCCGGGATGACTCGAACATCCGACCTACGGTTTAGGAAACCGTCGCTCTATCCTGCTGAGCTACGGGACCGCACGCTTTTGTGCATATCACGGCTTTTGTAATTTTGCAGCCGGTCGGATCAATATTTTGTCGCCTTTTAGCCGGGCTAAACGCTTGAAAAATGGGCCCCGGACGCGCTATCCCAAAGTCAGAGCTAAGATGTCCCTACGACATCAAGCAAGGCCAGGGAGCAAATGGCGATGTTAAGGCCATTGAACATCAAGCGGTTTGCGCTTCTGGCGTGCATTGGCTTTTTGGCCTCAGGCTGCATGAGCCTTTCAGGCGAGCGCCCGAAAGCAACCGTTCTGGTCGCCCCGACGGTCCAAGATCAAGCGGTCAACGCCGAACGGGAGCGGCTCGTTGCAACCTTCGGCGGCGAATATCGTGCACCCGGCCCGGTCCTTGATCTTGTGCGCGAAATTGTCGAGCGGGTGGTTGCCTCAAGCGATGATCCTTCGGCGCATTATCGCGTCGCGGTCTTAAATTCGCCCTCGATCAATGCTTTCGCGCTTCCAACGGGTGATATTTACGTCACGCGTGGATTACTCGCTCTGGCCAATGATACATCCGAGCTGGCCGCTGTTCTCGCCCATGAAGTCGGTCACGTTACGGCTAGGCACGCGGCCCAACGCGCCGAATTTGAAAAGCTCGCGACGTCCTCGGTGCTAGACCCTATTTCGGGCACATCAGCGATCAATTCTCGGTTCTTGCTCGCAAGCTTCTCGCGGGGGCAAGAATTGGAGGCCGATGAAATCGGAATTCGGACCATCGCAAAGGCAGGCTATGATCCCTATGGATCAGCCCGTTTCCTGTCGTCTTTGGCGCGGCAAACATCCTTTTCGGGCGAAACGCGGCCTGCGGCGCGCTTCAGTTTCCTCTCTAGCCATCCATCAACGCCGCAGCGCATGGCCGCGGCTTTGGAAGTGGCCCGCAGCAGCGTCAGCCCATCAGCTATCGAGGCAGATCGCGTCCGTTATCTGACCGCGCTCAATGGATTAGCCTATGGCGAAGACCCGACGGGCGGGGTGATCCGAGGCAGGCGGTTTCTCCATTCGCGCCTCGATTTCACGCTTACCGCGCCTGAGGGTTTCATCTTGGAGAATTCGGCGCAGGCCGTTGTCGGTATTGCCGCCAATGGCAATCAAGCCCTGCGTCTTGATACGATCCAAGCAGGATCAACGAGTCTTGAAGCCTCGCTTGCGGCAGGCTGGATCGACAATGCGCCGAGCGCCGACATCACATCCTTTTCGATCGGCGCATTTTCGGGTGCAACGGCTATAGCGAGGGGGCCGGAATGGACCTTCCGACTGGCCGCGATCCAAAAAAATGATCAAATCTTTCGGATCATTTTTGCCGCGCGCGAGTTAACGCCTCAGCTTGACCGGGCATTTTTGGCAGCCATTGGCAGTTTCCGCGCTCTAACGCCGGATGAAATCAATTCAATAAGACCGCAACACCTCGCCATTGTCGCTGCGACGGCAGAGGATACGGCGGCTTCACTGGCGGCCAAAGGCGATAGCGGCGATCAAGCGCTGGATCGGTTTTTAATGTTAAACGGGTTAGACCGGCCAAAAATCAAACCGAGCGAACTCTATAAAATGATCGCCACAGACTAAAAAGGGCGCCAATGGCGCCCTTTTATTCAAAATTCGTCGGGATCGACGATTATGCTGCTTCTTCCTGCTCGTCTTCGAGATCCGCATCAATTTCTGCTTCAGCTTCGGCACTCTTGTTGCGCTTTGGCGATTTCGCCAGATGGGCTTCGACCAATTTGAGCGCTTCGTTTTCCATCGAAGCATTAACAGCCGCTACTTCACGCACCAGACGATCAAGCGCTGCTTCATAAAGCTGACGCTCGGAATAAGACTGTTCAGGCTGCGCGTCGGAGCGATAAAGGTCGCGCACGACCTCCGCGATTTGGATAATGTCACCGGAATTGATCTTCGCTTCATATTCCTGCGCCCGACGCGACCACATCGTACGCTTGATCCGCGCGCGGCCGCTGACCGTTTCAAGAGCCTTCGTAATCAAACCAGACTCAGAGAGCTTGCGCATGCCAACGGCCGCCGCTTTGGCGGTTGGAACACGCAGCGTCATCTTATCTTTTTCAAAAAAGATCACGAATAATTCGAGCTTGAAACCCGCAACTTCTTGTTCTTCGATCGCCGTAATGCGGCCAACACCATGCGTTGGATAAACAACCGATTCACCCGTTTTGAAACCCTGGCGATTAGCGGTCTTCTTTGTTCCTGTCGTCATTGTGACGCGTACTTTCTATGTTGCGCCGAAAAACGGCGAAAAGCGAAAAAGTCACTGGCTATTTTTATCATTGTCGACCGAGCCAAACGACAGAATTTCTCCCCAAACTAGCGGTCAATCGAACCAAGTTATGGGGAAGTGCCGAATGTTCCAGTCAGTGGAAAAATAACCCGAACCCGTCTTTTCAACGGGATATCACGGTATATATCAGAAAAATGACGCTTTTCCAAGTCTTATGCGCGTTGCGTCGAAAGACGGTTAATCGCCCTCGCCCGGATTAGGTGAAAAGAGCGCGAGCTTATCGGCCTTACCATCAAAATCCTTCGCATCGGGAGCAGCATCGCGCTTGATGGTGATATTAGGCCAGGTCTTGGCATAATCAGCGTTGAGCTTGAGCCAGCTCTCGAGACCCGATTCCGTATCGGGCTTGATCGCGTCCGCAGGGCATTCGGGCTCGCAAACGCCGCAATCAATGCATTCGTCGGGATGGATGACGAGCATATTCTCGCCTTCATAGAAGCAATCGACCGGGCATACCTCGACGCAGTCCATATATTTGCACTTAATGCAATTTTCGACGACCACATATGTCATTGTAAGCTCCGGTAAAGCGCGTTCAATCTAGGCAATTCTGCTAGCCGAGTTCTTGAACGGTTGCAAGCGAGGCAACGCGACCCCGACGGAAGAAAAAATTAGAGCTTTCGGCCAGCCGGCAAAGGCGGCGCTTCACGGATCAGCAGCAAATCAACGCGGCGATTAGCGGGCAATTGCGGATTATCGGGAAATAGGGGGTCGGCATCCGCTTTACCAATAATCGCCGTAAACCGATCCTGCGGCAGTCCATATTCGACTAAAATTTTACGAATTGACGCGGCCCTGCCCACCGAGAGCTCCCAAGGCGAGACGTCGGGCTGAACACCCGCCGGTGGCGCTGCTGTATGACCGGTAATCTCAATCCTATTGGACAATTTTTTCAATGCCGGGACCAAACGACGCAACGCATCGCGGACATAAGGATAGGGCTCTACCGAGCCATCAGGAAACATCGAGCGGCCGGTTTGATCGACCAGCGATACGTCAAGCCCGTCTTTGTTTTCTTGAACAATCAGGTTTTTCGATAATTCGGCGATTTCTGGCAAATCGGCGATCGCCTGTCGTAGCGTTGCAGCTGCAAGGCCAAAGGTCCGGTCATTGGTGGCAAGATCAAGCCCCTCGTCGCGCCGTTCACCGACCAAAGGACCGGCTTGGTCGGTTCCCTCTTCGGGCGGAAGAAATTTAGCATTCTTCAGGAAGGGCTTGGTCGGTGTACCGTTCATTTCGATCATGGAGGCGAAGCGATTTTCGCGCTGCATCCCGAATGCGTCGCGCATTGATCCGGCAACCAGTTTCATCTTGGCCTGATCTTGGGTGGAAAAGGCCACGAGCATCACGAAGAAGCTCATCAGGAGACCCATAAGGTCGGCAAAGGTCACAAACCACCCATGCCCTCCGCCGCCATGACCACCTTTCTTGCGCGCCATCGTGCTTAAGCCGCCGCAAGTGCTTCGCGGTGTTTCACCGGAAGATAGGCCACCAGCATTTCGCGCACGACTGCCGGACTTTTTGCCTCGCGGATCTGCATGACGCCATCAATAACAAGCGCGCGGCAGACATCCTCTTCTTCCAGTTTGAGCTGGAGTTTATCAGCAATCGGCAGGCAGATCAGGTTCGCGACCAACGCGCCATAGAGGGTGGCAAGGAGCGAAATCGCCATAAAAGGCCCAAGTTTTGATGGGTCTTCCATATGGCTGAACATCTGCACCATACCGAGAAGCGTGCCGATCATGCCCCATGCCGGTGCCGCGTCACCAATCGAACGATAAAGCTTGCCGCCCTCCTCAAGCCGCATCAAAAAATTATCGGTGTCGCGCTGCAAGGTTTCGCGAATAAATTCGCGATCATAACCGTCGGCAATATAGCGAATGCCCTGCGCCAAGAATTTGTCTTTGACCGTCACGCGCTCAAGCGCTGCAGCACCCGAACGGCGCGCGGTATCAGCAACTTTCGTGATTTCTTCGATCAGTTCACGCGGCTCTGACGAATGCATCATGAAAGCGTAGCGCATGCCCGTCGGAAAGCCGTGTAGTAGCGTCGAAAGCGGAAATCGGATCAGCGTTGCACCGGAGCAACCACCGAAAATAACGATCAGCGCATGTTCGCTCACAAAGGCGCTTGGCGACCCTTCAGCCGTCGTCAGGAAGCCTAAAACAACGAGTCCAATTACAAGGCCAAGCCCGGTCGCAATATCCATTGCTTACGTCCAATTTCATGAGGATTTGAAATAAGTGACGTAACGTTAGACGAAGACCCTAAACAAATCGTAAGCTAATCGCGAAAAATTTAAAAAGAGGCCGCCCTTGCGAGCGACCTTTTCGGCTTTATCAAAAGCACTTCAGCTTAATCAGTGGATTTTCGGCGCTGTAGCGATGTAATTTTTAAAAGTGTGATCCGGTTGCGCGCTTTACGCAGCACTTCAAAACGATAGGTATAGAAGGTGAAAATCTGTCCCGTATCCGGAATGGTTTGAGCTTCATGAATAACGAGGCCTGCAATGGTTGTGGCCTCTTCATCGGGTAAATCCCAATCCATAGCGCGGTTCAAATCACGGATGGGTACAGAGCCATCGACGCGAACCGAACCATCCGGCAATGGCCGCAACCCTTGGACGCGCACATCGTGCTCGTCACGGATATCACCGACAATTTCTTCCAAAATATCTTCGAGCGTGACCAGACCCATCACTTCGCCATATTCGTCAACAACGAGGGCAAAATGCATTTTTTTCGATAAAAAAGCCTTTAATTGGTCCTGAAGCGAGTTGGTATCCGGCACAAACCACGGATCAAGGGCGATTTCGCGCACATCGAGATTTGCGGCCTTTCCACCTGCTGCATCATAAGCGCGCAGTAAATCCTTCGCATGCAACACGCCGATAATGTTGTCGGGCGAGCCTGACCACAGCGGCAGTCGTGTGTGGGGTGAAGAAAGCACTTCACGCACAATCTCTTCCGGCGGCAAATCGGCCGATATGGTCCGCATTTTGGTGCGATGAACCATAATATCGGAAACTTCGAGCTCCGCGAGATCGAGTAAGCCGCCAAACATTTTGCGTGCTTCGGTTTCAACGCTGCCTTCACTATGCAGCAAATCAACCGCACCTCGAAGCTCTTCGGTGGCCGAAAGCACAGCCTCGTTCTCGCCAATCTTGAAGCCAAAAGGCCGCAAAATGCCGCGTACAACGGCCTCAATCGCGAGCGTTAAAGGACCAAACAGGGCGACAACGAGCGAAACGGGACGCGCGAGCAAAAGAGCGGAACGATCCGGCGTCGAAATTGCCATAGTTTTCGGCATTACTTCCGCGAAAATAATGATCAAAATCGACATTACGACAGTGGCGTAAATGGCGCCTTCCGCCCCGAAAAACTGCACCAAAACGCTGGTCGTGAAGGCTGACGCGCCGATATTCACAATCGAGTTGCCGATCAGCATCGCGCCAATCAGACGCTCTTTCGCAAGCAGTAATCGGTTAATAATCCCCGCCCGTTCATCGCCCGCGGTTTCAAGCGCATGCATGCGAGCGCGTGAGGCCGCGGTCAGCGCCGTCTCTGATCCGGAAAAAAAGGCGGACAGCGCAAGACAGACAAGGACAATGCCCAATGCTAGAAAGGGGTCGGTATGAATTTCGACGCTTTCCATCGTGCTTAACCTCTTACCATGTTCAGATGTTCATCAAGATAGGCGCGCACATCATCAGCCGAAACATCCGGCGCGATAAAACTCTCACCGATCCCGCGGGCGAGAATGAAGGTCAATTTTCCGCGCTTTACTTTTTTATCCTGCGCCATCGCATCCAATATCGCGTTTGAATCGGCATCCCAGCCCAGAATATCGCGAATATGGGTAGGCAAACCGACCTGCTTAAGATGCGCTTCAATGCGAACGGCATCTTGCCCGTTACAAAGGCCAAGCTTGGTTGAAAAACGGAAAGCGCAGCATAAACCAATCGCCACCGCTTCACCATGCACTAGACGCGCGCCGTCATAAGCTACAATGCGTTCAAACGCGTGCGCAAATGTATGCCCAAGGTTCAACAAAGCACGGTCACCATCCTCGCGCTCATCACGCATGACGATGGCGGCTTTGGCCTTACACGAGACTTCAATCGCATGAACGCGATCAGGCCCACCGGCAAAAACACCCGTATGATGCGCTTCAAGCCAATTAAAGAACGGCGCGTCTGATATCAGCCCGTATTTGACGACTTCGGCGTAACCCGCAGCGAATTCACGTTTCGAAAGCGTGTCGAGCACATCAACATCCGCCAAAACCAAGCTTGGTTGATGAAAAGCACCGATGAGATTTTTACCGTGTGGAGAATTAACGCCGGTTTTGCCCCCGACAGATGAATCGACTTGCGCAAGCAAAGTCGTCGGAATTTGTACAAACCGCATACCGCGGCGGGTGATGGCTGCCGCAAATCCGGCCAAGTCACCAACAACACCGCCCCCCAACGCCACCACCAAATCACCGCGTTCCATCTTGGCGGATAAAATACCGTCCACCACGCGATCAAGCTCGGCCATGGATTTCGAGCGCTCGCCGGACGGCACCTGAATGGCAGCTGTGCGAATTCCCGCTGCTTTCAAACTATCTTCCAATACGGCGAGATGAAGGCCAGCAACCCGATCATCGGTCACAATGGCGCAGGCGGCACCAGGAGCCAGTGCTGCAATCCGCTCACCGGCCTCCTCTAAAAGATTGCTACCAATGGCAATAACATAGGCTCGCCCCGGCAAATCGACACGAACATGGGCTTGGGAGAGAGGCTTAGCGGTCACGAGAGGAACTCCGATACCGAGATGGCGTGAAATAGCGGCGATAATTTCATCGACAATCACATCATGCGCCACATCGCGCGACTGAACATGCAGATCCGTGAGCGCATAAACGGGATAACGCGTCTCCATCAGGCGTTTAAGCGTTCCCTCTGGATCAGGGTTTTGCAAAAGTGGCCGGTTCGACCGTTTGCGAACGCGGCGCATCAGCACGTCAAATTCGGCTTTCAGCCAAATAGAAACCCCTTGCTGACTAATCAATTGTCGTGTCGAATCATTCATATAGGCGCCGCCACCGGTCGCCAAAATCATCGGGCCATCGCTTAAGAGGCGCGCAATAACGCGTTGCTCACCCTGCCGAAATTCTGCTTCGCCGCGTTTTTCAAAAATTTCCGGGATCGACATACCGGCCGCCCGTTCGATTTCCGTATCCGCATCAAAGAAGGGCAGGCCGAGGCGTTGCGATAGACGTTTGCCAACCGAGCTTTTACCCGCGCCCATCATGCCTACAAGAACAATCGAACGCTTTCCTAACGCATTCGAAATTGGCGCCCTTTTTTCGGCCTCGCGCGCGCCATCGCTCAAGCCGCCAAATGCTTCCACGGTCGTAACTCCATTCGTCATCGCGCATGCTCATAGCATAGCGGCACCGAATCTTGCATCATGGTAACGAAAAGAGATTGCAGGTGCTCGTCATGCCAGATGCCATCGATGGTTTTTTAGCCATGCTTGCCGCTGAGCGCGGGGCTGCAAAAAATACGATCGAGGCCTATCGCCGCGATTTGGAAGGGGCGCAGTCGGTGCTCGAACGCGATGGTGTGGCCCTTATAGACGCCTCAACCGATGATTTGCGCGACTATCTCACCACTTTAGATCAATCCGGACTCAAAGCATCAACCGCCGCCCGAAAACTCGCCGCGTTGCGGCAGTTTTACCGCTTTCTCTACGCGGAAGGCCAAAGGAGTGATGATCCGGCACAGGCCCTTTCAGGCCCGAAACAGGGCCGCCCTTTGCCAAAGACGCTCTCCGTTGCCGATGTCGATCGGCTTTTAACAATTGTGCAGGAAGGCATTGATGACGCAGACCGGCCTGAGAGCGAGCGTTTTCGGGCAGTGCGCATGGCGGCCTTGCTCGAGCTTTTATACGCAACAGGCTTGCGCGTCTCTGAACTTGTTGCGCTGCCAATCAGAGCCGCACGAACGAAAGACCGGCTTTTAGCCGTCAAAGGCAAAGGTGGGCGCGAGCGTCTCTTACCGCTTACGGAAAAATCCAAAGAAGCGATGCAGCGTTACGTTGCACTTGGCGAAGGACGATTAAAGGCCTCGCAATGGCTCTTCCCGTCGGACAGCAAAAGCGGTCACATGACGAGGCAGGCCTTTGCGCGAGATTTAAAAACGCTTGCGGCAGCGGCCGGCATACCAACCCGCCTGATCAGCCCGCACGTGCTACGCCACGCTTTTGCCAGCCATTTGCTTCAAAATGGTGCCGATTTACGCGTCGTCCAGCAGCTTTTAGGGCATGCCGATATCTCGACGACGCAGATTTACACCCATCTGCCCGATGAGCGGCTCAAAAGCCTTGTGCGGGATTTGCATCCTTTGGGGGATAGAGAGAGCGAGTAGGGCAATTTTAAAAGCAAAATCAACGCCTTGTCTTCCTTCTACTTAAAGGAGAAGGTGGCCCCCGAACGGGGGTCGGATGAGGTTCTGGAGGTGGCAGTAGGAGGCTGAACCTTGAGGTATCTAAATAACAACCATTAGACCCTCATCCGGCTGCTTCGCAGCCACCTTCCCCCTCAGGGGGAAGGAAATCCAACGGCCTGTTTTACTTCCCCGACAAAACAAAAACCGCCTGCTCACCAAACAAATTCCACATCGCGCGTGGCAAACTCATTTCGACTGGCCGTCCGAACCGGTCGAGTGCCGAGGCTTGTTCGATCACGGCGCCCATCTCATCAACCAAATCGATAAAGTCATTGATCGTGCAGAAATGGATATTTGGCGTCTCGTACCAAGAATAGGAAAGATTTTTCGTAACCGGCATACGGCCTGAGGTGAGGAGTTGCAGGCGGATTTTCCAATGGCCGAAATTCGGAAAGGACACGATCGCCCGCTGCCCGATCCTTAGCATATGTTCAAGCACCACACGCGGCTGCCGCATCGCCTGAAGCGTTTGCGACAAGATCACATAATCAAACGAGCCATCGGGGTAATAAACAAGGTCGGTATCGGCATCGCCTTGAATGACCGAAAGTCCTTTCGCGACGCACAGATTAACGCCCGATTGCGACAACTCAATACCGCGCGCATCAACGCTGCGCTTTTCGGCAAGCAGGCGCAAAAGCGAGCCATCTCCGCAGCCAACGTCCAAAACACGCGAGCCAGGTTCGACCATGGAAGCGAGGTTGAGAAGATCGACGCGCGCAAAGGCGGCATCCGCATTGATTTCCAACGGGCTCATGCCTCGGCCCTCCGTTTTGGAACAGCCAAGCCACGCGCCCGCGCGGCGGAATCGATAAAACCGCGCGTCGTTTCAAACAGTTCCGGCACATTGAGTAAGAACGCGTCGTGGCCCTTATCCGTCTCTATTTCGACAAAGGAAACAGATGCGCCAGCGGCGTTCAACGCATGAACAATAGCACGCGAGTCGCGTGTTGGAAAAAGCCAATCGGACGTAAACGACACGATACAAAACCGCGTTTTCGAGCCCTTAAAAGCACGCGCCAAAACGCCGTCATGATCTTTCGCGAGATCGAAATAATCCATCGCGCGCGTCAGAAATAAATAGGAATTGGCATCAAACCGCTCGACAAAAGAGCGGCCTTGATAACGCAAATAGGATTCAACTTCGAAATCGGCATCAAACGAAAAAGTCGGCGCGGAACGATCCTGAAAATTGCGTCCGAATTTACGATGCAAAGCCTGCTCGGAGAGATAGGTAATATGCGCTGCCATACGCGCCACGGCGAGGCCTTTTTCAGGCCGCGTGCCTTCTTCCAAATAGCGACCCGAATGCCAATCCGGGTCCGCCATCACCGCCTGGCGGCCAACTTCATGAAACGCAATGTTTTGCGCGGTATGTTTGGCAGCCGTTGCAATCGGCATTGCTGAGAAAACGCGTTCCGGATGGCTTGCAGCCCATTCGAGCACTTGCATACCGCCCATCGAGCCGCCCGCAACACAAAACAGCGTTTCAATGCCTAAGCGATCCACAAGTCTGGCTTGCGCATTGACCATATCGCGAATGGTCACGACGGGAAAATTGAGCGCGTAAGGTTTACCGGTCTTGGGATCAAGCGATGCAGGTCCGGTTGTGCCGAGGCACGATCCCAACACATTGGCACAAAGGATAAAAAACCGATCCGTATCATAGGGCTTGCCGGGACCGACCATCGTCTCCCACCAGCCCGATTTTCCCGTCACAGGATTGATATTTGCCACATGTTGATCGCCGGTCAGCGCATGACAGAGCAAAATAGCGTTCGATTTATCGGCATTGAGCGCGCCATAGGCCTGATAGGCAATGGACCAGGGACCAAGGCTCTCGCCGCTTTCAAGCGCCAAAGGCTCGTCTGGGCCAAAATGGGCAACCAAGCTTGAGGGCTCAATAGCCTCATTGCGCTTATCGGGATCAGCCGCGTGGTGACGGGTCATTTAAGTCTGCTTTCAATCGGTTACGTTCTATATGTCGAATTTTTAGACCTTAATCAAGAACCATTCGGTATTTTCATAGACGCCCCGCAAGGGTGGGCTTTGCCTTTCTCAAGCGCGCGTTCTATGACATTTCGCAACTAACGCCCTTCCGAATGTGGACCTTCCCTATGGCCCTGCCCTCACTTTCCGATTTGCGGCAAGAAATCGACCGGATCGATGCCTCAATGCACGATCTGTTGATGGAGCGCGGCACCATCATCGATACGCTGATCGAGGTCAAAAAAACCGTCGATTCCGGCTCTGCATTCCGTCCCGGTCGCGAAGCTTCCATGATGCGGGCGCTGGCTGAGCGTCACCATGGTTTGCTGCCGTTTGATACGGTGGAGAGCATTTGGCGGGTCATTATCTCGACTTTTACCTATGTACAGGCGCCCTATGCGGTTCACGCCGATATTTCAGTCGGTGATGCGCCCATGCGGGACACGGCGCGGTTTCATTTTGGCTTTACGGTACCCTATCACACGCATGTGACGGCGAGCGATGTCATGACAGCGGTCGGTCAAGCCGCTGGCGATCTCGGCATTTTTGCCGTGACAACACCGGGGCCTTGGTGGCTTGACCTAATCGGCGAAGGCACACCTAAAATCATTGCGCGCTTGCCTTTTGTCGAGCGGCCCGATCACCCCGCAGGTACGCCGGTCTTCGTGATTTCAAAGCCATTGGCCGATGCCGCCGTGCGCGAACGCGTGCTTTACACTGCCCAGACAGAGCGATGGCGAGGCGATATTACCCCTACGCTTGCAAAAGACGACATCGCAATTGAATCGCATTCGACGACAGATAGTCTCTCTTCTTTGTTGATCTCGGCTCCGGGCGCCTTAGACCCCGCTCGCCTTAAATCCACTTTTTCTACCCTTGGCCTATCGGTTTCTGATCTCTATGAAATAGGCAGCCACGCGCAACGCTTTCATCTCTCCCAACCGGATTAATGCCGATGACCACGACCTTAGATCGCCCTGTTCCCCGCCCCGGCGTGCTCGACATCGAGGCCTATGTGCCCGGCAAAAGCGCCGCCGCTCCCGGCGTCAAAGTCTATAAGCTTTCGTCCAACGAGACCCCGCTTGGCGCGTCGCCCGCTGCCATTGCCGCATTCGGCTCGCTGCACGATCGGCTCGAACTCTATCCTGATGGTTCATCGACCCGTTTGCGCGAAGCCATCGGCGCGCGCTACGGCCTTGATCCGGCTCGTATTGTCTGCGGTTCCGGCTCTGATGAACTCCTTTCACTGATCACCAGTGCCTATATCGGCCCCGGTGACGAAGGTATTTTCACGACACATGGCTTTTTGGTGTATAAAATTGCCATCATGGCCGCTGGTGGCGTGCCTGTCGTGGCGGAAGAAAAAAACCTCACCACCGATGTCGATGCCATTTTGGCCAAAGTCACACCACGCACGAAAATCGTCTATCTCGCCAACCCGAATAATCCGACGGGAACCTATATTCCTTTTGATGAAGTAAAACGCTTGCATGCAGCGCTGCCAAAGCACGTTGTTTTGGTGCTCGATGCGGCCTATGCTGAATATGTCCGCCGCAATGATTACGCCTCTGGCATAGAGCTTGTCGCGACAAGCGAAAACGTTGTTATGACGCGGACATTTTCAAAAATTTATGGCCTCGCAATGTTGCGCCTTGGTTGGTGCTACGGACCCGTCGGCATCATCGACGCGTTAAACCGCATTCGTGGCCCGTTCAATGTGAACGGACCCGCATTGGAAGCTGGCATTGCTGCGCTCAATGATGAAGAACATCTCGCAAAAGCGCTGGCGCACAATGATAAATGGCTGCCATGGCTCACCGCCGAAATTGAAAAACTCGGCATTGGCGTCACACCAAGCGTCGGCAATTTCCTATTGCTGCATTTCCCAAAAATGCCCGGCAAAACGGCAAAAGATGCCGATGCGTTTTTATCCTCGCATGGTCTCGTGCTACGCGCGGTCGGTGCCTATGGTCTGCCCGATTGCCTGCGTCTGACGATTGGACCGGAGGAGGCGAACCGCAAGGTCGTTGATACGCTTGCGGCCTTTATGAGTGGGAATTCCGCTCGTGCCTGATCGTTTAGGACCACCGCTTACAACGCCTGTTTTTGACCGTCTGGCGCTCATTGGCTTAGGGCTTATCGGCTCATCGCTAGCCCGCGTTGCGCGGCAGAAAAATCTTGCGCGCCATATTGTGGCTATTGATGCCTCGGAAGATGTGCGCAGCCGTGTATCCGAGCTCAAACTCGCGGATACAGTTACAGGTGATGTCACTGATGGCGTACGCAACGCAGACTGCGTGATCTTATGTGTGCCGGTAGGTGCATGCGGTAGCGTCGCAGAAGCGATGCAAGCGGGCCTCAAACAAGGCGCGATTATTTCCGATGTTGGCTCGGTCAAAGGCTCAATTGTTGCACAAGTCGAGCCCTATATCCCCGAAGGCGTGCATTTTGTCCCCGCCCATCCCGTTGCTGGTACCGAACAATCCGGGCCTGATGCGGGCTTTCCGACCCTCTTTCTGAACCGCTGGTGCATTTTAACACCTCCCGAAGGCCAAGACCCTCAAGCCGTCGCCAGGACGCGCGCATTCTGGGAGGGTGCAGGTTCAATGGTCGAGGAAATGTCGCCCGCCCACCACGACCTTGTGCTCGCCATCACTAGCCATTTACCGCATTTGATTGCCTATAATATTGTGGGCACAGCTGCTGATCTTGAGGCGGTCACGCAATCAGAAGTGATCAAATTCTCAGCCGGTGGCTTTCGCGATTTCACCCGCATTGCAGCGTCTGATCCGACGATGTGGCGTGATGTGTTTTTGAACAATAAAGACGCCGTTCTCGAAATGCTGGGGCGGTTTACCGAAGACCTCTCCGCGCTCCAACGCGCGATCCGCTATGGCGATGGCGAGGCGCTCTTTAACCACTTCACGCGCACCCGCGCGATCAGGCGTTCGATTATCGAAATCGGACAGGATTCAGCCGCGCCCGATTTCGGTCGGCAACCTAAAAACGGCAATCAATAAAGCGGCGGAATTTCGGCAAGCTTTAAGGGTCCAATCAGCACCCTGCCTTTGTTTAAAGTCAGCGGTAATTTAACGCTGCCTGCGCCAATCGAGCCGCCTAGAATAGAAAGTCCCGACTCTTTCAAGGTTTCGCCAAGACCCGTGGCAGAAAAATCGATCTTGCCATTGAGACGATGGGTTTCATCAAGGCTTAGCGAGCCTTTCAGCGCAAGAGCTTGCTCGCCCCGTTTCATGTCCCATTGATCGATGAGAATTTCACCGCCCGACGCGCGCCAATTCTCAAAGCTCGACGGACCGGGGTTTTCAGCGAGAAGCGAACCTTTTTTAGTGATGACATGCGCATCTAATGATCCCGTCGTCTGAGCATCACGCAGGCTGGCATCGGATGCGGTGATCACGGTTTCTACATCGGACGGGGCATTTGCCTCGCCGTCGATTTTCCGCATGTGAAACTCAGCGTGACCCAGTTTTCCCACGACAAGTGGATTGGAGGTTTCAAGCACTGCGCCATCAATCACCCAAGATGCACGGTCCGCTCGAAGCGGCGTTTCGAAATGAAGGCTCGATCGCATGGTTTTCCACGATATCGAAGCCGTTTGACCATTTGCCAATCGAGCGCTCATCGGACCATTGACATCAACAAGAACGAGCTTCGGATTATAAATCTGCGCAAGGGCCAGAAAGCCGCCTAAGGAAACCGCGCGTAACTCGCCTTTTTCAGCGCTCATGGTCAGACCATCACAACGCAATTCAATCCGGAAAGGATAACCCGCCATCGAACGTGAAGCACAGCTCCATTGCCGCCCTAAGCTCGCTTCATTCGCAAGCCAACGGTCAAATCCGGCATCTGCGACGCGCGTTGCGGCAACCCACCAAATGGAAACGGCAATACCCAAAACAAGGATGAAACCGGGTACAATATAAAGACCGAGCCGCGATGGTTTTTTAGGCGATAGAACAGAGGTGTCGGTCACGATGAAGCTTTCCTGATGGAATGACGATCAATCTAACGCAGGCAAGCGCCGAACGCCAATCGCCAAACACCGCTTGCGACCTCGGAGAAGCACTGATAGGTCGATTTTATGATGATAGGCACGGCACATGAGGATCTTTGGGTATTCGGCTATGGCTCGCTGATGTGGCGGCCGGGCTTTGAGTATGAAGAACGCGTACAAGCGACGTTGAACGGTTATCACCGCGCGTTGTGCATTCTCTCCGTTCATCATCGCGGCAGCGTTGAACGTCCCGGTCTTGTTTTAGGGCTTGATAAAGGTGGCTCCTGTCGCGGTATCGCCTTTCGGGTGGCGAAGCACAAAGCCGAAGCCACGCTTGAATATTTGCGGGAGCGCGAACAGGTCACATCGGTTTATCTCGAAACCCATCATCGCTTGCGATTGGCCGATGGCCGGCTCGTTCAAGGAACAGCCTTCACGGCCGATCGAAACCATTCGCAATATGCCCGAAAATTATCGCATGAGGATTTGGTAGACCGTGTTCGCCATGGTGTCGGCGTATCGGGCAATAATCCGGATTATGTGCGCGCAACCGTTGCTGAATTGCAGAAAATCGGCATTAAAGACCGCACGCTGGCGCGGATTATCGCCGCACTCGACGATCCTAGCGGCTAGCGTTAAAGCCCGGCAAAACCTCGCCCCGCATCAAACGCGGCATATGGCTATTAACGGCAGCCGCTTCGCGGATCAAACGACCCTTTACCCGGGGCATACGGTCAACAATGCCGAGCCCGAAATCGCGCAGCAGACGAATAGGCATGACATCGTTTGAAAAGAGCCGGTTCATGCCGTCCGTTACCACCGACATCGAAACCGTATCCGCGCGGCGCGAGCGTTCATAGGCGTCAATCACGGATACATCACCAACATCAAGCCCAAGCGCTACCTGATCGGTGATGATTTCCGCCAAAGCCGCCACATCGCGAAGGCCAAGATTAAGCCCTTGTCCTGCAATGGGGTGGATCATATGCGCCGCATCGCCCACCAAGGCCAGTCGCTCGGCACCGAAACGGCGAGCTATTCCGAACCCAAGCGGATAGGCGCGTGGTTTACTTAAAAGCTTCAAATTGCCGAGCCGCAAACCAACGCGCTTTTCGATCTCCTCAATCATCTCGACATCATCGCGGGCCAAAAGCCTTCTCACGCGATCGGTTGCTTCGGTCCACACCATCGTGAAGCGATTGCCTGTCAGGGGCAAAACGGCAAAAGGCCCTGAGGGAAGAAAATGCTCTTCTGCCCGGCCATGATGATCGCGCTCAATGCCAATTGTCGCCACGATGCCCGATTGCTTATAGGCCCAATGAACCCACCCGATACCAGCATCTTCCCGAAGCCGCGACTTCGCGCCATCGCAGGCCAAAAGAAGCGATGCCTTGATCACCGTTCCATCGGCAAACGTGACGAGTGTTCCGCCCGCTTCCGGCTTGCTGCGAATGGCTTCGCCATGCACCCGCTCGATACCGGAGTCTTTGATAGCATCTTGCAGCGCATGAAGAACAGAATGTTCCGGAATCATGTGCGCGAAAGGCTCGCCCTGCTCGGCTTCTCCGCCAAAAGTCAAAAACACCGGACGGATCGGATCATCCAACCGGCTATCGGTGATCACCATTTCATGAATGGGCTGGGCATCGGGTTCAATCGCATCCCAAACACCAAGCGCTTGAAGCAGACGTTTAGACCCGGCTGAAAACGCAAAGGCGCGGTCATCATCACGCGCCGCGGGCGGCTCAATCAAACAAACGGAGAGGGCGCCACGCAAAACATGGCTTACGGTTAGCGCGAGGCTCAACCCGGTAATGCCGCCCCCTGCAATAACAATGTCGAACCGCTTCATACCGTATCGCCTTCAGCCAAATTCCCACTGGTTTACGCCCCGCCACTCAAACCCGCAATGCGGCAATCTATTCAGGGTGGCAAATCAGTCCGATCTGAACCAATATCGTGAGCAATCTAAGGAGATGATGATGCGGTCTGCCGTCAATGATTTGCTAACAATCCTCGATCTTGAAAAACTCGAAGAAAACCTCTTCCGCGGGCAAAGCCCGGATGCCGGATGGCAAAGGGTCTTTGGCGGGCAAGTCATCGGCCAAGCCCTCGTTGCGGCAAGCCGAACGGTCGAGGGCCGCGCCCCACATTCGCTCCATGGCTATTTTCTATTGGCGGGCGACCCTAAAATTCCAATCATCTATGATGTTGAGCGCATTCGCGATGGCCGGAGCTTCACCACACGGCGCGTAAAAGCCATTCAGCACGGCCAGCCTATTTTTACGCTTTCGGCCTCTTTTCAGGTCGATGAGCCGGGTTTTAGCCACGAAATCACGATGCCTTCCGTGCCGGACCCGGATGACTTGCCCAATGAGCAAGACATTCGAGCGCGCGTCATGCCTTTAATGCCCGACCCCGTGCGCAAATATTTCGAGCGCGAGCGACCCATTGAGCTGCGCCCCGTCGAATTCAAACGCTATATGTCACGCGAACCGCTCGAACCCCGCTTTAATGTCTGGATCCGCGCGACGGGACCGCTGCCGGATGATCCGGCCATCCATCAAGCGGTCTTGGCCTATGCCTCCGACATGACGCTGCTTGACTCAACCTTGGTGGCGCATGGTCGAACCGTCTTCGAGCGCGAAGTGCAAGCCGCAAGCCTTGATCACGCGCTCTGGTTTCACCGCCCCTTCCGCGCCGATGAATGGCTGCTCTATGCCCAAGATAGCCCCTTTACCGGCGGCGCACGCGGCTTTGCGCGGGGTTCTATTTTTACCCGCCAAGGCCAGCTGATCGCCTCGGTTGCACAAGAAGGGCTCATCCGGCATCGCCCCGATCTTGCCTAATCTTTAAATGCTTAAAAAATAGGCAAATGACGTTTAGTTGTGCTTTCCTTGGGCACAATGCCGTCGAATCTGGCTCGATTCGCCCTGTTTTCCGGCTGGCACGAGCCTTGAATTAGGTTTGTCAGCTGAAGTCGCGTCCGGATGGTCCGCGACGGCAAATCAGGGAAAAGACGCCATGAAAATTGTGATGGCCATTATTAAACCCTTCAAGCTTGAAGAGGTGCGTGACGCGTTGACCTCCCTCGGTGTTCACGGTCTGACCGTTACTGAGGTTAAGGGATACGGTCGCCAAAAGGGACATACCGAAATCTATCGCGGCGCCGAATATGCCGTGAGCTTTCTCCCCAAATTGAAAATCGAAGTCGCTGTTGCCTCCGATCTCGTCGGCAAAGTGATTGATGCGATCACGGGTGCTGCCAAAACCGGCCAAATCGGCGACGGCAAAATCTTCGTGTTCCCAATTGAACAAGCCGTCCGCATCCGGACCGGCGAACGTGACAACGACGCGCTCTGACGCCGTCATAAGGGGGATAGTTTCATGACACTTTCCAAATCCATTAAATCTGTGCTCGGGGGCGTTGCCCTTGCCGCACTCGCCGGCACGGTGGCTTACGCCGCCGACGCACCGGTTCCAAACAAGGGCGATACCGCCTGGATGCTGATTTCGACGGCTCTCGTCTTGATGATGTCGGTCCCGGGCCTTGCATTGTTCTATGGCGGCCTTGTGCGCACCAAGAATATGCTCTCGGTTCTTGCCCAAGTCTTCG
Source organism: Hyphomicrobiales bacterium (assembly GCA_947455725.1). Taxonomy (GTDB): domain Bacteria; phylum Pseudomonadota; class Alphaproteobacteria; order Rhizobiales; family Beijerinckiaceae; genus CAIUPE01. The sequence goes on from CANGPL010000006.1 coordinate 21,155, forward strand.
CCATCGTCGCCATCGTTGCCATTCTTTGGGTGGCCTATGGTTATTCGCTGGCCTTCACCAATGGCGGTGGCCTCAATGACTATGTCGGCGGCTTCTCGAAGGCCTTCCTCATCGGCGTAACACCCGATGCAACAGCTGCGACATTCTCGAATGGCGTTTACATTCCTGAACTCGTCTATATGGCCTTCCAGATGACCTTTGCTTGCATCACGCCAGCTTTGATCATCGGCTCAATCGTTGAGCGCGTGCGTTTCTCCGCGCTGATCGTATTCATCGTTCTTTGGGTCACGGTCATTTATTTCCCAATCGCCCATATGGTTTGGTATTGGGGCGGCCCAGACGCGATCGGCAATGCGGCAGCAGCAGTGGCTGCGGCAACGGATGATGCCGCTAAGGCAACAGCACAGGCTGCCCTTGATGCGGTCACAGCCGACTCCGGCTTGGTGTTCAAATGGGGCGCACTCGACTTTGCTGGTGGTACAGTCGTTCACATCAATGCCGGTATTGCAGGCATGGTTGGCGCCCTCATCATTGGCAAGCGTACAGGCTATGGCAAAGAGTTGATGGCTCCGCACTCGCTGACGATGACCATGATCGGCGCCTCACTTCTGTGGGTGGGCTGGTTCGGCTTCAACGCTGGTTCGAACCTCGAAGCCAACGGCACGACCGCTCTCGCCTTCGTGAACACCTTTGTCGCCACCGCAGCAGCCGCTCTTTCCTGGTTGTTTGTGGAGTGGATGGCTAAGGGCAAGCCTTCGCTGCTCGGTCTCGTATCGGGCGCGGTTGCTGGCCTCGTCGCCATCACCCCAGCCTCAGGCTATGCGGGTCCAATGGGTTCGATCGTTCTCGGTCTCCTTGCCGGCGGCGTCTGCTTCTTCTTCTGCTCGACGGTGAAGAATGCCTTTGGTTACGACGACTCGCTCGACGTGTTCGGCGTTCACTGCGTCGGTGGTATCCTTGGCGCGCTTGCAACGGGCGTCTTGGTGTCGAAGGGTCTCGGCGGTGTTGGCCTCGTTGATTATAGCCTCACCCCAGGCACCGCAGCTGAAGCACCCTACGACATGCTGGCACAGGTCATCACGCAGGCGAAGGCCGTTGGCCTGACCTTGGTCTGGTCCGGTGTTGGCTCCGCCATCCTCTATAAGCTTGTCGACCTTGTTATCGGTCTTCGGGTTCCGGTTGAACAGGAACGCGAAGGTCTCGACATCGCAAGCCATGGCGAGCGTGCGTACAACAACTGATCATCTTCCCGGGGGGCTTTCGGCCCCCCGTTGGGTTTCCTCCAAAAAGCACCTTAACGGCCCCTTCTGGGGCCGTCTTTTTTTGTGCCCTATCGGCAAGGTTAAGCAGGCGTTAACCCGCCCGGCATAAACCAAGATAAACCCCTTCAAAGGCTTCATTGTATCGATGCGTCTTTCCCGTTCCCGCCAAGCCGAATTCGACGAGGTGTCAGGCCACCTGAAGCTGTTTTTCGGCCGCCGTCTTTCGGAGATTATCGGCATTGGTTTGATCGTAATTGCCATCTGCATCGCCTTGGCGCTTGTCTCCTGGTCAGTTCAAGACCCGAGCTTTAATCAGGCGGTTAATCGACCGGTGAGTAATCTGCTCGGTCGCCCCGGCGCTATTCTGTCGGACGTAATGATCCAGCTCTTTGGCCTCGGCGCTATAGCTTGGCTGGCTCCGCTTGGCTTTTTGGGCTTCCGGCTGATGTCCGGCAAAGTGATCACGCCGATCAAGCTTCGCCTCTTCGTTTGGGTATTAGGCGGTCTATCCCTCTGCGGACTGATCAGCGCGCTGCCCATGATGGGCAATTGGCCCCTACCGATCGGCTTAGGTGGGATCGTTGGCGACGCGATGCTCAACGCCGTTCAGAAGCTGCCCGCTTTTGCAGGAACATCAACGCGCGCTTTGATGCTGGCCCTCTTCGGCTTCATCGGATTTTTCGGGCTCGTCATCGCCTCAGGAATTGGCTTTGGACCAACCAAAGCCTCTCAATCATCCTGGAGCGAAACGGACGGGCACTCTTCGTCCTATCATGATCTTGATGATGAAGATCAGGATCACCAGAGCGACCCCAATACGGCAATCGTTTGGCTAGGGGCCATAATCCATAGTTTTTTACGGCTCAAAAATGCGATCCATCGTTGGTATCTGGCGCGCGTCACACCGGAGGATCCATTCAATGCGCTGCATTCAAAGCGTAACGGACGAATGGAGCCGGGACTATCGGAAGTCCCCGTCGCGGATCAAGGTGAGCCAATCGCTGCGCCGATAGCGACGCGCACGCGAAAAGCGCCTGCAAAGCCCGCAAAACCAGCCGTCACCCAGAGCGGCGAGCTCGATCTCTATACGCTGCCATCGGAAACACTCCTGACCGAAGCCAAAAAATCGGTGGGGCCCGTTATGTCGAGCGATGCGCTGGAGCAAAACGCCCGATTGCTTGAAGGTGTGCTCGAAGATTTCGGCGTACGCGGCGAAATCGTCAATGTGCGACCCGGGCCTGTCGTTACGCTTTACGAACTTGAACCGGCACCAGGCATCAAATCCTCCCGCGTCATCGGTTTGGCCGATGATATTGCGCGTTCCATGAGCGCCATTTCCGCGCGTGTCGCGGTTGTTCCGGGACGCAATGCCATCGGCATCGAACTGCCCAATCAGCGCCGCGAAACCGTCTATTTACGCGAATTGATTTCACAAGATGATTTCGCCGAAAGCCAGATGAAGCTTGCTTTGGCGCTTGGCAAAACCATTGGCGGCGAGCCAGTGATGGTTGATCTCGCGCGCATGCCACATTTGCTCGTAGCGGGCACCACTGGCTCCGGTAAATCGGTGGCCATCAATACGATGATCTTGTCGCTGCTCTATCGGCTTAAACCCGAGCAGTGCCGCTTGATCATGGTCGATCCCAAAATGCTGGAACTATCCGTCTATGACGGCATTCCCCATCTCCTGACCCCCGTCGTGACGGACCCGCGCAAAGCGGTTGTCGCGTTGAAATGGGCGGTTCGCGAAATGGAAGAGCGCTACAAGAAAATGTCAAAGCTTGGCGTTCGCAATATTGACGGGTTTAACGCCCGCGTGACAGAGGCTGCCGCCAAGGGTGAAACCATCACCCGCACCGTGCAAACCGGCTTTGATCGCGATACCGGCGAGGCGATTTTCGAAGACGAGATCATGAAGCTCGAACCGATCCCCTATATTGTGGTGATCGTCGACGAGATGGCCGATCTTATGATGGTGGCGGGAAAAGATATCGAAGGCGCCATCCAACGCTTGGCCCAGATGGCGCGCGCCGCTGGCATTCATGTCGTACTCGCGACGCAGCGGCCTTCGGTGGATGTCATCACCGGTACGATCAAAGCGAACTTCCCGACGCGCATTTCCTTCCAAGTCACCTCCAAAATCGACAGCCGTACGATCTTGGGTGAACAAGGTGCTGAGCAGCTCTTAGGCCAAGGCGATATGTTGTTCATGGCAGGTGGCGGACGCATTAGTCGCGTTCACGGCCCCTTTGTTTCCGATAGTGAAGTCGAAAAAGTCGTGGCGCATCTCAAAGCGCAAGGCCGTCCAAATTATCTCGACGAAGTCACGCGCGAAGATCAGGCCGATCTTGAAGACGGGGCAAACGGTGCCGTTTTTGATCAGGGTAGTTTTGGTGCCGCAAGCCAAGATCCCTATGATCAAGCGGTCGCCATTGTGCTGCGAGACCGTAAAGCCTCAACGTCTTACATCCAAAGACGCTTGCAAATTGGCTATAATCGGGCAGCATCCATTATGGAGCGCATGGAAGACGAAGGCATTGTTGGCCAACCGAACCATGCTGGCAAACGCGAAATTCTGATCGAGGCACGGCCTGAAAGCGGACGCGATTTTGACGCTGACTAACCGCCCTTCCCGCCAAAGGCGGCGGACGCAAACCCGCTATCCTATCCTATTGCTCGGTTTGATCGGTCTTGAGCTTATCGCAAGCTCATCGGCCTTTAGCCAAACGGCCACCGGCAAAATCCCGCTACCGCCACGCCGCCCACCTAATTTTGGCATCGTAGCGCCGGCGCCGGTTCAAGACGCAACACCGGTTATCCAACCAGCTAAACCAGCTCCTCTCAAACCAGCCGCGATAGACATGTCGCCTGAGGAGATGCTCACCAATATCAATGAATCGCTGACCAATTTGAAGCAATTCAGCGCAAAATTTGCCCAATATAGTGGGAACGGCCAGCAGACATCCGGCAAACTTACTGTCGTTCGGCCAGGGCGCTTGCGCTTCGATTATAACCCGCCCAGCACGATTACGATTATTGCCGACGGCAATTCTGTCGCCGTAATCGATTCAAAGCTTAACACGCAAGACGTCTATTCCATCGGTATGACCCCGCTGAAATTCTTGCTCGGCGGAACGATAAATCTCTCGCGCGATTTCAAAGTTACCGAAGTGGTCAATGAAGGGGATCGTATCGCCGTCTATGCCGAAGACTCATCAACCTTCGGTGGCACATCCCGCATCGTGATGGGCTTTGACCCAAAATCCTTCATGCTCAAACAATGGACCGTCACGGATCCACAAGGTTATGAAGTCAATGTCGTGCTCGCCAATATCGACACACGGCACGAACCTGATTTGATGCAGTTTGTCATTCCAGAAAATCCCAACGTAAACCGCAAAAAATAAGTGTTTTCATGAGGCCAACAGCGTTTCTCGGCTTGCTAGTCCCGGCGTGAAACAATACCCCTGATATCAGAAGAGGGGATCTGCTTTGAGCCTTACCGTCGCAACTTGGAATATCAACTCCGTTCGCCTTCGCTCAGGCTTGGTGCAGCGTTTCTTGGAAGAAACGCGGCCTGATGTGCTCTGCCTACAGGAAACGAAATGTCCCGACGATCAATTCCCAAGCGGCGACTTTAAAAAGCTCGGCTACAACCATATCGCGATGAATGGACAAAAGGGCTATCACGGTGTCGCCATTCTCTCGCGCCTGCCTTTTACGAGTCAGGAAAGCCGCATTTTTGTGGAAAAAAACGACTGCCGCCATATCAGCGTGACGTTCGGCAAAGAAGCGCGCGCGGCGAAAGACGTCACCATCCATAATTTCTACGTACCCGCTGGCGGCGACGTACCGGATCCGGAGGCGAATGATAAATTCGCACACAAGCTCGCCTTCTTGGATGAAATGCGCGATTGGGGCCAATCGCATAAACCTGCCGCCGGTAAAGCTATTCTTGTTGGCGATCTCAATGTCGCTCCCCTCGAAAATGACGTGTGGAGTCATAAGCAGATGTTGGATGTTGTGTCTCACACACCCATCGAATGCGAAAAATTAAATGCCGCGATTGACGCTGCCGAATGGGTCGATGCCATTCGCACGCTTAAGCCGGAACCTGAGCGGGTTTATACGTGGTGGAGCTATCGCGCTGCCGATTGGGCCGCTTCAAACCGTGGTCGTCGGCTCGATCATGTGTGGGTATCAAAGGCGCTGGCACCGGAGCTTTCAGCACTTACCATTCATCGCGACGCGCGCAGTTGGGAGCGTCCGTCCGATCACGTTCCTGTGACGATCGAACTCGCCTAGATCAGGCGCCAAGTCGGGCGACAATCCGCTCTAGGGATTGAGCAAAAGCATCGGCGCGCTCGGCGAGCTTTTGACGAAGTGCAACCGCCGCGTCGGGATATTCACTTAACAAGCGTAATATCAGTTTACGCGGGAAAATAATAACCCGCGACGTCTCGCGCGCCGTAGCATTCGTCGCCCGCTCACTCTCAGCCAAAAGCGAATATTCACCGATCAACATTCCAGGGCGAACAAATTCAGCCGGCGTGTTCGGGTCACCATTCAGTGAAATGAGCCCGGATTGCAGTAGAAAGCCCTCATTGGCCGCATCGCCCTTTTTGAAGAGAACTTCATTCGGTCGAAATATGCGAGAATCCGCCGCAAACAGAATGAGCCGCAACTGATCAGGCTGAAACACTTGGAAAAAATCGAGCCGTCTCAGCAATACGATATCGTCATCAATGGCCATTCGAATCTGCCTTATCTGCCGCCTCTACAAGCCGATAACCACCAAGCTCGGTGACCAAAAGCTCCGCATTTGCGGGATCTTTTTCAATTTTTTGGCGCAACCGATAAATATGCGTCTCAAGCGTATGCGTGGTGACTTGGGCGTTATAGCCCCAAATTTCAGCTAACAACACATCGCGCGACACAATTTCACCGCGGGCGCGATGCATGAAGCTTAAAAAATCGGCTTCCTTATCGGTGAGCCTCTCCGCTTGCCCATCGGGGCCTTCAAGCACACGCGTTCCTTGTGAAAGACGATAAGGTCCAATCGTCAACCAAGGATCTTCGCGCACTTTAAACGTCCGGATCAAACTACGAATACGGCCAATCAAAACCGATACGCGCATCGGAAGCTCGATGGTTTCAATCTCATCAGCCGCTCCATCGCTCTGGCCTAATCGTAAAAACGGGCCCCGATAGCCTAAGGCTCTTAATTGGCTCACATCTTCACTGAAACCATCAAAACCAATCACAAGATCGATCCGTTCCGCATCCAGCGGCCGTTCAAATTGATGTGGCTTTTCTGACGAACGGATAGCGAGATCGGAATCAAGCACCAATTGCTCGGCAAGGAGGGCGTGACGGCCCTTTATGTCGCCCAATAACAAGATCGAAAGCGTTTCAGCCATTCAATCGAAAACCTTCTTCATCCGGCCTTGTCCATCGCATCATCCGTGAGTAGACCAGCCTGAGGACAAGTGGCAAGTCTTTGCTCTTGGTTCACGCGGCTGCAACGGATATCGCGCATGATTGCCCATCTCTTTCGGCGGATCGGCCAAAAACATTTGGGCGTTCTGCAGATAGGAACGCTTTCGCTTCCTTGCGCGATCGGCCGGTCAGGTATCGTCACACAAAAGCACGAGGGCGATGGTGGCACCCCGCGCGGCATGCTTCGTCCGGTAGCGATTTATTTCAGACCCGACCAGTTGAAACTTCACGGTTTTGCATTGCCCGCAAAATCGATCACCCGCGAGGCGGGCTGGTGTGATGATCTGCACTCGCCTCGATATAACCGCCTGATCGCGCTGCCCAGCGCACTATCCCACGAGAAACTTTGGCGTGAAGATCCGCTCTATGACATCGTGATTGAAACCGACTGGAATCGAAAGCCAGCCATTCGCGGTAAAGGCAGCGCCATTTTCATCCATTTGGCGCGGCCTGGTTTTAAACCCACCGAGGGCTGCATTGCGTTTGATCGCAAAGGAATGAAGCTTTTCTTATCGCTGTTGCGTATGAATCTACGCATTCACATCCACTGAAAGACATCATACGTGCCTCATCCTCTGGAACCCTGCCTGCTTTTCGATATCGACGGAACGCTCGTTGATACGGATAAAGTCCATATCATTGCGTTCAACGAGATTATGGGTTGCTATGGCGTCCATGTAGATGAGGAAGTCTATCGGCACCGTATTTCAGGGCGGATGAATGGCGATATTTTGGCCGATTTACTGCCCGATCTCGCTGTTTCCGACCATACCGCCATCGGCCGCGAAAAAGAGGCGCGTTTTCGGGAACTTGTTGGCGATATGGAACCGATTGAAGGCCTGATCGATCTCCTCGATTGGGCCGATTCGGTCGGTCTGCGCTACGCCGCCGTCACCAATGCCCCAAAAGAAAATGCCGAGCTTGTTTTAAGATCACTTCAAGCGACAGAGCGGTTTTCCGGGGTAATTTTATCGGATGATCTTGATCACGCCAAACCTCACCCACTGCCCTACCTCACCGGATTGGCGCATCTTAAAGGTGATGTTGCTCGAAGCGTTGCATTTGAAGACTCAAAATCGGGCGTCACCTCAGCCCACGCCGCAGGCCTTGGCGTGATCGGTCTTACAACATCGCTTGATGGCGCAACGCTGCAATCCTTCGGCGCGAGCCTCACCGCGCCGGATTATCGCGACGAAGAACTTAAACGCTTCATCAAAGATCGGACGGGCAAGCGCTAAAACCGATGGCCAAAAATGGCGCTGCCAACGCGAATATGCGTGGCACCCATTTGGATCGCCTCTTCAAAATCGGCGCTCATTCCCATCGAGAGAATTTTAATACCGTGTTTCTCGGCTATTTTCCGCAAAAGCCCGAAATGGGGTGAAGGCGGCTCATCGACCGGCGGGATACACATCAAGCCTTCGATCGTGAGCTTCCACTCGTCCTTACAGCGGGTCAAAAAGGCATCAGCATCGAGTGGCAAAATGCCCGCTTTTTGCGGTTCCTCGCCCGTGTTGACCTGCACATAGAGCTTCGGCCTGCGATCCGTTTTGGTAAATTCTTTGGCAATCGCCTCGGCAATGGATGGTCGGTCAATCGTCTCGATCACATCAAACAGAGCGACAGCTTCTTTTGCTTTGTTGCTTTGTAGTGGTCCAATCAAATGCAATTCGATACCGGCAAATTGCGCCTTTAACTCCGGCCATTTTTGCATGGATTCTTGAACGCGGTTTTCACCGAAGACGCGTTGGCCGTCTTCAAGCACAGGGACGATCGAATCGGCAAAATAGGTTTTGGAAACGGCAACAAGCGTCACCTCGTCAGGATTTCGTCCCGCATGACGTACGGCGCGGGTCATCTCGGAGCGTACCTTGTGGAGGCGCGCGACAACGTTATGTTCTTGTGCGTCCGACATTCTTAATGCTCCCGACTGCGAAAGATTGACCCCAAGGCGTAAATCGTGTCCTAGTCCGGTTGAGCCGCGCGACGCAAGCGTTTGCGTGAAGCTATTGTAGTGCATCACTGACGATACCGGAATTGACATGAGAACCGAGCGTTACAACGCCCGCGAAGCTGAGCGGAAATGGCAGCAGGTCTGGGACACAAAAGAGCTTTTTCGTACGAAAAACGACGATCCTGCGCCTAAATACTACGTCCTTGAAATGTTTCCCTATCCATCGGGCCGCATTCACATGGGCCATGTGCGCAATTACGCCATGGGTGACGTGGTGGCGCGTTATAAGCGCGCACGTGGTTTCAACGTCTTGCATCCCATGGGTTGGGACGCGTTCGGTATGCCCGCGGAGAATGCGGCAATGGCCAATAAGACGCATCCGGCAACATGGACCTACGCCAATATCGCAACCATGCGCGCACAGCTCAAAAGCATGGGCCTCTCGCTTGATTGGCATCGCGAAATCGCGACCTGCGATCCATCCTATTACAAACACCAACAGCGGATGTTTCTCGACTTCCTGCAAAATGGTCTGATTGATCGCAAGACCGCGAAGGTCAATTGGGATCCGGTCGATCAAACCGTGCTTGCGAATGAACAAGTCATTGACGGTCGCGGTTGGCGTTCGGGCGCGCTCGTTGAGCAGCGCGAATTAACACAATGGTTCTTCAAAATTTCCTACTATGCGCAAGAGCTCAATGACGCCTTAGATGGGTTGGAACGTTGGCCTGAAAAAGTCCGGCTTATGCAGAAAAACTGGATCGGTCGTTCGGAGGGACTTTCGGTTCGTTTTGCGCTTGATAAAGCGACCGCGCCTTCTGAAATTAGCGAAGTCGAAATCTACACGACACGTCCCGATACGCTGTTTGGCGCAAGCTTTGTTGCGCTCGCGCCAGAGCATCCTTTGGCAAAAAAGGCAGCCGCGCAAAATGCCGAACTTGCCGCCTTTATCGACGACTGCCGTAAAATGGGAACCGCGCAAGAAGCCATTGATAAAGCAGAGAAAAAGGGCTTTGATACCGGTATTCGCGTAACCCATCCCTTCGATCCGAATTGGACGCTTCCGGTCTATGTCGCCAATTTCATTTTGATGGATTACGGCACCGGCGCGATCTTTGGCTGCCCCGCCCATGACCAGCGCGATTTTGATTTCGCAACCGCCTATAGACTCCCGATCAAAACCGTCGTTTGCCCGTCAGATGCGGATCCAAAAACCTATCAAGTGGGCGATGCACCGTTCGATGGCGAAGGTCTATTGATCAACTCGTCCTTCTTAGACGGAATGACCATCGCTCAGGCCAAAGAAGAAGTTGCAAAGCGGCTTGAATCCGTCTCGCTCGGTAACTCGCCCGTCGGCAAACGCAAAGTGAATTTCCGCCTTCGCGATTGGGGTATTTCGCGTCAACGCTATTGGGGCTGCCCGATTCCCGTCATCCATTGCGAAGTCTGCGGCACGGTTCCCGTTCCGATCAAGGATTTGCCTGTTAAATTGCCGGAAGACGTGACCTTTGACGTACTGGGCAATCCGCTTGATCGTCACCCGACCTGGAAACATGTCGGCTGCCCGCAATGCGGTAAAGACGCGCGGCGCGAAACCGACACCATGGATACCTTTGTCGATTCATCCTGGTATTTCGCACGCTTCACCGATCCATGGATTGAAGACCGTCCAACGGACCGCAAAGCCGTCGATGGTTGGCTGCCAGTAAACCAATATATTGGCGGTATTGAGCACGCGATTTTGCATCTACTCTATTCGCGTTTCTTTACACGCGCGATGCAGAAGACAGGTCATGCTGGCATCAGCGAGCCGTTTGATGGGCTCTTCACGCAAGGCATGGTGGTTCACGAAACCTATCGCGACAGCAATGGTCAATGGGTTTCGCCTGCAGAGATTGAAATCGTCAGCGATGGCACGGATCGTAAAGCCAAGCTCCTTTCAACAGGCGCATCGGTTGAAATCGGCTCCATCGAGAAAATGTCGAAATCGAAACGGAACACAATTGATCCGGACGATATTATCGGCACATTCGGCGCCGATACGGCCCGTTGGTTCATGCTGTCCGACTCCCCACCCGAACGCGACGTCATCTGGACCGAGGAGGGTGTGCAAGGTGCCGCTCGTTTCGTGCAGCGTCTATGGCGTTTGGTCGGCGAAGTTATTGATCTGAACCCATCACCCAATGCGCATGATGCAGCCGCCGAAGATGCCGTAATTACCATACGTAAAGCGGCGCATCGCGCGGTCATACGCGTTGAGGAAGATGTCGAACGTCTGCGGTTTAACCGGTGTGTGGCGCATGCCTATGAATTGGCCAATGCGCTTCAGGCCGAACTGGCCGTCAAAAAAGACAAGCCCGTCAGCCCTGAATTCGTTACCGCGATGCGCGAAGCGGCAACATTCCTGATCCAGATCATTGCACCCATGATGCCGCATTTGGCTGAAGAGTGCTGGAAGGAACTTGGTTTCACACAATTGGTGGCTGAGACGGCTTGGCCGAAAGCCGATCACGCTTTGATCGTCGAAAATGACATCACGATTCCAATCCAAATCAATGGAAAGAAACGCGGTGAAATCACGATTAGCCGTGAAGCGGACGCCAAAACCGTTGAGACGGCTGTTTTAGCGCTTGAAACGATACAGACGGCCCTTGAAGGAAAACCGGTCAAGAAAGTCGTTGTTGTTCCGCAAAGGATCGTCAATGTCGTGGTCTAAATCGATCAGACAGGCCAGCCGTCTGAGCATGATAGGGTTAGCATTACTCGGTTTAATGCTAACGACCGCCTGTATCAGGCCGCTTTACGGAACCTCGGCGAATGGTGGAACGGTTCAGCGCGAGCTTGCAGCAATTGACGTAGCACCAATGGGCGATGTTGCCGGCCATTATTTGCGTGAAGAGCTGCTCTTCAATCTTTCTGGCGGCAATTACACATCCTTGGAACATAAGTATAAATTGGTCATAACGACGAGCGAAAGTACAATATCGGCAGCGGTTGATACGACATCCGGGCGAGCCGATGCCGCGGCGCTTCGGTTAACCGCTCAATTTAAGCTAACAGATTTAAACGAAAAGACCCTGTTCGAAAGCTCGGCTTTCGCAACCGCCTCCATTGATCGTTTATCGCAGCGCTTTGCGGCCGTTCGCGCCCAACGGGATTCGCGTATTCGGGTGGCAAAAGATGTGGCCGAACAGATCCAGCTTAGCTTGGCCGCTTATTTCTCAAGCCGCTCCTAACACGGGAGTACCGTTGCCATGGTCGCTATAAAAGGCGGAGATATTGACCGGTTCGTCAAAAAGCCGGACCGCCGTTTTTCCGTGATCTTGGTGTATGGCCCAGATGCCGGTTTGGTCCATGAGCGATGCCGGATGATCGCCCGCTCTCTGGTCGATGATCCGGACGATGCTTTTCAATTGATCCGCATGGACGGCGATGAATTAGGCAGCGATGCCACGCGCATTGTCGATGAAGCGAATACTTTAGGGCTATTCGGCGGCAGCCGAGCGATTTGGGTGCGCGTCGGGTCTCGGCAAATTAATTCGGCCATTGAACCGCTTCTATCGGCTAAGCCCGAAAACCCCGTTGTGATCGAAGCAGGTGATCTTCCTGCCAAACACGCGTTGCGCGCGGGTGTTGAAAAATCGAGCCACGCAGTAGCCCTGCCCTGTTATGCCGATGAAGTTCGGGATCTACCACGGCTCATCGATGAGATTTTGGCCGAGCACGGGCTCAAAGCGACAAACGAAGCCAAATCGCTGATGACCGGGCTGTTAGGCGCTGATCGGCTGTTATCGCGAAGCGAAATTGAAAAATTAGCGCTTTATGCTCGCGGTAAAGCAATGGTCGGGCCAGAAGACGTTGAGGCGATCATGGCCGATGCTTCGGCATTAGCGACAGATCTTCTTACAGACGCGGTTTTTATGGGCGATTCGGTCGGCGCAGATGCTGCGTTGCATCGCTCTCTCAAAGAAGGTCAGGATTCGGGCGTTATCGTCGGCGCACTCTTGCGCCACGCTTTGCTGCTGGCCAAATCCCGGATCGGCCTTGACCGCGGGCAAACGATGCAAGATGTCGAACGCCAGGCCCGTATCTTTTTCAAGCGCAGCGCGGCCTTCCAACGCCATTTGTCGCTGTGGTCACTCTCAAGCCTTGAAAGCGCAATTACAACGCTCGGCGAAGCCCAAGCAGCGTGCCGAAAAAACGCAGCGCTCGGGGAAAGTCTCGTATCTCGGGCGTGCTTAACTTTGGCAATCGCCGCAAGGCGGTCCCAAGCCGGTCGAACTTAATCGCGCAAGCGACGGCAGACCGCATCCAATTGCTCAAGCGTCCGGTATTTGATCTTCAACTCGCCGCCACGTGAACCATGGGTGATCGATACCGATAGGCCGAGCACGTCTTCGATCGCCTTTTCCAACGCGCGGGTATCCGGATCCTTTTCGCGACGACGTGCTGTCTGCGGAGCCTTTTCGGTTTTATCGTCTTCATTAGCGATACGCTCGACGTCACGGACGGTCATGCCGCGCTCGACGATCCGGCGCGCCAAGGCTTCTGGATCTTTAACGGATAAAAGCGCCCGGCCATGGCCCGCCGTTAATTCACCACTCGCCAGCATCGCTTTGACGCTATCCGGCAAACGGGCCAAACGGATCGTGTTGGCGATATGGCTACGGCTTTTACCAATGATTTTTGATAAATCATTTTGCGAATAGCCATATTCGGCGATCAACTGCTCATAGCCCAACGCTTCTTCAAGCGCGTTGAGGTCCGAACGCTGGACATTTTCGATAATCGCGATTTCCAGCGCCTCTTTATCGCCTGCCTCAACGATGAGGATCGGAACCTCGTGCAAAGACGCGCGTTGCGCGGCCCGCCAACGGCGCTCACCGGCGATAATCTCGAATACATCGTCCATTCCGGGAATATTACGGACGAGAATCGGCTGAATAATTCCCTTTTCCCGGACGGAGTTCACAAGATCGTCGAGATCGGCTTCAACAAAGGTCCGGCGAGGATTGCGGGGGTTAGGGCGCAAAAATTCGGTCGGCACCCGTCTTTGACCCCGCGCGCGCTCGGCGGGAATGGCCGCTTCGCCAACATCGCCAATCAATGCCGCAAGTCCGCGACCCAAACGTGACCGGGTGGGCTCCTCAGCCATAGTAAATCCCCTTATGCTATCGGTGTAATCGTGAGATGGTTAGGCGGCCTGCAAGGCGCGCTCGCGTTGGATAACCTCAGAAGCAAGCCGCAAATAGGCCTGCGCACCTGTTGATTTGAGATCATACAACAAAACAGGCTTGCCGTGCGAGGGAGCCTCCGACACGCGAACATTGCGCGGGATCACCGTATCGTAAACCTTGGTACCCATGAAGGCGCGCACATCATCCACAACTTGCGAGCATAGATTGTTACGAGCATCGAACATGGTCAAAACAATGCCGTGGATGGATAGGCCCGGATTAAGTGACTCGCGCACCTGATCAACGGTCTTAAGCAGCTGGCTTAAACCTTCAAGCGCGAAGAACTCGCACTGGAGCGGAACAACAACCGCATCAGCCGCGGCCATGGCATTAATCGTCAGCAAATTGAGCGATGGCGGACAATCGACAAGCACATAGGTAAAGCCCTCTTCACCCGCCAGCATCTGGGTGACATGCAGGCTGGCAATCGCCTTTTTCAACTTGTGCGCGCGGTCGCGATCATTGGCAATCTCGAGCTCGAGACCCAAAAGATCCAAGGTCGATGGCGAGACAGAAAGACGTGGTACAGCGGTCACATGAATAGCGTCGGCCAGTTTCGCCTCGCCGGTCATAATATCATAGGTGGAAACCGTACGGCTCTTTTGATCAATCCCAAGACCGGTCGAGGCGTTGCCCTGCGGATCGAGGTCGATGATCAAGACACGCTCGCCAATGGCAGCCAGTGCCGTTCCAAGATTGATGGCCGTCGTCGTCTTACCAACGCCACCCTTTTGATTGGCCAAGGCAAGGACGCGCGGCTTTTGACCGGAACGGGACAACCGGATGGAAGCGAGGTCGGACTTTTCCATGGCATAAACCTTTTCACGAAACCCGGGCATCAAACCTTCAAAGAGGCTGCGATCACTTCGACAATATTACCGGTCGGATCGGTGATGCTCTTGTGTATTTTCGCCTGTATATTCCAATATTTAGCGGCTTCCGTCAATTCCGCATCAACATCTTGTCCCTTTAGAAACAAGCCTATACACGGATTTTTGGTAATTTTCGCTTGCATTTCTAAAAGCTCTTTGAGCGATGCCAGCGCGCGCGCAGACAGACAATCGATCTTCTCAGGAAGAGCAGAAAAGGCGGCCTCGATCCGGCAATTATGGACCGTGACCGGCAAATGAAGGGTTCGTGCGACCTCTCGTAAAAAGGCGGATTTTCTACCATTGCTCTCCACAAGGTGCATATGGAAGCCGGGTCGGTCCGCCAAGAGGATAGCGATCACCAATCCTGGGAATCCGGCGCCGGATCCGATATCGACCCATATTTTAGCCTCTTGGGCATAAGCCGTCAGCTGTGCGCTATCGGCGATATGGCGGGTCCAAATCGATGCCATCGTTCCGGGGCCGACAAGATTTTTGATCGTCTGCCAACGCTGTAGAAGCCCGACATATTGGTCGAACATCGCCAGTGTTTCACGTGAAACAGAGAGAAGCGGCAAGGCTCGAAGACGATCTTCTTCAAGCTCACTCCCGACGGCACTCGGCCTACGCGCCATGTTCAGCCGCCTGACGATCTTGCGGCTTTGGCCGACGACGAGCTTTCGCTGCCAGCACCGTGAGCGCAGCAGGCGTCATCCCCTCAATACGCCCCGCCTGCCCTAGAGTCCGTGGCTTTACCATTGCCAGCTTATTACGGAGCTCGGTCGACAGTCCCGAGACGTCCGAATAATCCATGTCAGGCGGCATGGTCAGCGACTCGTCCCTTTTGAACGACTCGATGTCTTTTAGTTGACGATCCAGATAGACGGCATAACGGGCGTCATTCTCGAGACGGTCAACCATTTTGGAGCCGAATCGGTTGAGCTCCGGCCAGAGCTGCGCGAGCCCCGCCATGGTTTGCCGAGGATAGGACAAGATATCAAAGGCCGTCCTACGAATGCCATCTTGGTTCAGCTTCAGGCCACGCCCTATCGCTTCTGTCGGCGTAATCGAAAGACTTTTGAGCAGCGCCCGGCCCTGCTCCAGTTCTTCAAATCGTGTTTCAAAGTCAATCTGACGGGTACGGCCAACAATACCCCAAGCCAACCCTTTTGGGGTCAAGCGCTCATCCGCATTATCCGAACGCAAGGACAGGCGATATTCCGACCGCGATGTAAACATGCGGTAAGGCTCCGTCACTCCTTGCGTGACGAGATCATCAATCAACACACCAATATAGGCTTCTGTTCGATCAAGCGTGACACCATCGAGACCGCCCGCCCGGCGCGCGGCATTCAAGCCCGCGATTAGACCTTGAGCGGCCGCCTCTTCATAACCCGTCGTCCCATTGATCTGACCGGCGCAAAACAGACCGGTTACGTTTTTTGTTTCAAGCGTCGGCCAAAGCGCGCGCGGATCAATAAAGTCATATTCAATGGCGTAACCTGGACGAATGATCCGAGCCTTTTCCAATCCCGGGATCGTCGCGACAAAAGCCTGCTGGACCTCTTCCGGCATCGAGCTTGATATACCATTCGGATAAATCGTCGGATCATCTAACCCTTCGGGCTCCAAAAAAATCTGATGGGTCGTTCTGTCTCCGAATCGAACCACCTTATCCTCAATCGAAGGACAATAGCGCGGCCCTCGCCCCGCGATCTGACCCGTATAGATGGGCGCGCTTCCAAGGCTTTGCCGAATGATCTCGTGCCCGGCCTCCGTCGTCGCTGTTACGCCACAGCCGACCTGACGCTGTTCGATCTTCTCCGTAAGCGACGAAAAAGGCTCAATGGGATCATCGCCATATTGCATTTCGAGGCGATCCCACTCAATAGTCCGCCCGTCAAGCCTTGGTGGTGTTCCAGTCTTCAGCCTGCCAAGCTCAAATCCAACCGATTGCAGTGCACCCGAGAGTAAACGCGCCGGAGGCTCGCCAATACGGCCAGCAGAAAACCGCACAGGCCCGATATGAACAAGACCATTCAAGAACGTCCCAGCGGTCAAGACCACGGCACCAGCCATCAGGCGCCGACCATCTTTTAGAACAACGCCACTCGCGCGATGGGCATCGTCATCGATGATTAAATCATCGACCATACCCTGAACAAAGTGCAGATTTTCCGTTTCCTTCAACAGCAGCTGGACAGCTTGACGGTATAATTTCCGATCGGCCTGCGCACGCGGCCCCCTAACGGCAGGGCCTTTACTCCGATTGAGAACACGAAATTGAATGCAGCCAAGATCGGCAGCGCGCGCCATCACGCCATCCAACGCGTCGATCTCCCGAACGAGATGCCCCTTACCGAGACCGCCAATGGCCGGATTGCACGACATCGTGCCAATTGCATCCAAGGACGTGGTGACCAATACGGTACGCGCGCCAAACCGAGCAGCCGCAGCTGCGGCTTCAGTACCCGCATGGCCGCCGCCTACAACGATAACATCGTATCGGTCATTCTGTTCGCTATGGATCTTCATCGGATCCGACCCTTGTTTCACGTGAAACACCCCACTCTATTTCCCAATACAGAACTGAGAAAACAACTGATCCAGAATGTCGTCTATGCCGACATGTCCCGTGACGCGAGCAATGGCCCGCATTGCAATTCGGACTTCCTCGACAACCAGCTCGGTGCCCGCTGAATGAAGGACGGCCAGCGCCCTGTCAACCGATTCGAGCGCTTCAGCCACCGCCTCGCGATGCCGAGCGCGCGTCAGTACCGCCCCTTCGCCACCCTGACCCATTAAATTGTGAACCAGTTCAGTAAGGGTCCGAACTAGTTCATCCATCCCTTCTCCCGTCAGAGCCGAAATCGCGAGATCTTCCCAACCTGCCTTATATCGATCAATCTGGGTCACCACCGGCATCAACAGGCCCGGTATGCTCCGAATCTCATCGGGTATTGCCGAATCCGCTTCATCCCCGCTCCGCAGCCAAACCACAATGTCCGCAACAGCAGCGCGTGCCAGCATACGCCGAACGCCCTCTTGCTCAATCGCATCGGACGATTCTCTTAAGCCAGCTGTATCGAGCAGCGTCACCGGATAGCCACCTAAATCAAGCCGCACCTCGACAATGTCCCGCGTCGTACCCGGTATCGAGGACACAATCGCGATGTCACGTTGTGCTAACACATTTAAAAGCGTCGACTTACCAGCATTCGGCGCGCCGGCCAAAACGATAGTAATGCCCTCCCTAAGCCGCTCGCCGCGCGTGCCAGTCGCCAGCACCTTTCCCATTTGATCGCGGATACGGGACAGACGGCTTTCTGCCTGAACCAAGACGCCCGTATCGACATCGCCCTCATCTGAAAAATCGAGATTCGCCTCAAATAACGCCAGCACACCAATCAAATCGGTCCGCCAATGGTCGATTTCGCAACTCAAACCTCCGGTCAACTGTCGGATAGCCTGCTGTCTTTGCTGTTCCGTTTCCGAATCGATTAGGTCAGCCAGGCCTTCTGCCTCGGTCAGATCCATCCGACCATTATCAAGCGCCCGCCGCGAGAATTCACCTGGCCGCGCCAGTCGAAACCCCGGGATCAAGCCCAACGTCTCCATCATCAAGGCGACAACACTGAGCGCCCCATGACACTGAAACTCGACCGTATCTTCGCCAGTGAAACTATCCGGCCCGGGAAACCATAGGCACAGCGCCTCATCAATGATACGCCCATCCGGCATCTTTAACCGCCGGAGCGAAGCTCGGCGGGGTCTTAAAGATCCGACGTGCAAAAAATCCAACGCCTTAGCCGCATCAGGCCCACTGACCCTGATCACGCTCAAGCCCGCTTTTCCCCGGCCCGTCGCAACGGCAAAGATCGTCTCAGTCACGAATCGATCCCCATTTTACAACGAATAGGATCAGGTATTCATCGATTCAAAGAAGTCGGTATTGGTCTTGGTTTGGCGCAGCTTATCGGCCAAGAACTCGATCGCGTCCACGGTGCCCATCGGATTAAGGATACGGCGGAGCACATACATTTTCTTGAGCACATCGGCCGGCACAAGAAGCTCTTCCTTACGTGTACCCGACCGCGTGATGTCGAGCGCCGGGAAGACGCGCTTATCGGAGACCTTACGGTCCAGAATGATTTCCGAGTTACCGGTGCCCTTAAACTCTTCGAAAATCACTTCGTCCATGCGGCTACCGGTATCAATCAGAGCGGTTGCTATAATCGTCAGTGAACCACCCTCTTCAATGTTACGCGCCGCACCAAAGAACCGCTTCGGGCGTTGCAGAGCATTCGCATCGACGCCGCCGGTCAACACCTTACCGGAGGACGGCACAACCGTATTATACGCACGACCAAGGCGTGTGATCGAATCAAGCAGAATCACCACATCGCGGCCATGCTCAACGAGGCGCTTGGCCTTTTCAATCACCATCTCAGCAACTTGAACGTGGCGCGACGCTGGTTCGTCAAAGGTCGACGATACAACTTCACCATTCACGGAACGCTGCATATCGGTCACCTCTTCCGGACGCTCATCGATAAGCAACACGATAAGGTAACATTCCGGATGGTTGGTTGTGATGGACTGCGCAATATTTTGTAACAATACGGTCTTACCCGTCCGTGGCGGCGCAACAATTAGACCACGCTGTCCTTTGCCAATCGGCGACACAATATCGATGACGCGTGCCGAGAAATCCTTGCGCGTAGGGTCTTCAATTTCTAGCTTCAAGCGCTCATTTGGATATAGAGGCGTCAAATTGTCGAAATTCACCTTGTGACGCGACTTTTCAGGATCTTCGAAATTAATCGTATTGACCTTCACCAGCGCGAAATAACGCTCGCCATCCTTCGGACCCCGAATTTGCCCCTCGACCGTATCGCCGGTCCGCAAACCAAATCGACGGATTTGCGCGGGCGACACGTAAATATCATCCGGACCGGCGAGATAGTTTGAATCCGGCGAGCGCAAAAATCCGAAACCGTCAGGCAAGACTTCGACAACACCTTCGCCAATAATTTCCGTCTCATTGGCCGCGAGTTGCTTCAGAATGGCAAACATCAATTCCTGCTTGCGCATCGTCCCGGCATTTTCGACCGATAATTCGTCAGCAAAAGCCAACATCTCGGTCGGGGACTTCTTTTTAAGTTCCTGAAGCTTCATCTCGCGCATAAAATAGACTCTAGAATGCTGCAACGCCGGACGGCATCACAAAGGGATTATTGGGGAAAATCAAAACCAACAGACATCCAGCAAACAGCTGGCCCAACCGACTGGGAAGGCGAGGATGCCACCCGTCAAGATCGGAGGTTTCGAGCACAGAACGATGTTTCGATACCGTCTTTTTTGAAAAAGAGCAAGCGAACACCAAAGCGGCGTCAATTAGAAAGGCTTAAGCACAACCAATGTGACCGCGATGATCATCAATAAAGTCGGTATCTCATTGAAAATACGGTAATATTTGGCCGAATGCCGATTTTCATCCCGTGCAAACTGCTTCACTTGCACCGCCATCATGCCATGCGCGCCACTCAGAATCAGTACGGCCAATAATTTGGCGTGGAACCAACCCTCGCCAATCGCTTGGCTCGATACCGCCATCCACAAACCCGCAATCCAAGCCACAATCATCGCTGGCGTCATAATCGCCTTTAACAATCGCCGTTCCATAATCTTGAAGGTCTCTGATGTGGCCGAGCCCACTTCCACAGTCGAATGATAAACAAAGAGCCGCGGCAAATAGAGCAAACCGGCCATCCACGAAATGACCGCCAAAATATGCAAAACTTTCACCCAGAGATAGACCACGCTTAACCCCGTACGCGCTTAATCAGTCTTTCGACGTGAGCGACTGGCGTTTCTGGCACAATGCCATGACCGAGATTGAAAATATGGGGACCTTGTGAAAACGCCTCAATAATCGCATCGACACGCCGATCCATCTGGTCCCCACCCGCAACAACCGATAGCGGGTCCAAATTACCTTGAACGGGCTTTAACGGCTGCAATGTAGCGGCCGCCCATTTCTGATCCGTGCCCCAATCGATCGCAACCGCGTCAGCACCCGTCTTCGACGCGTATTGAAGATGATTAGCGCCAGATCCACGTCCAAAAACGATAAATTTCGCCTGCGGATGCTTCATCCGAACGCCTTCAATGATCCGTCTAATCGGCCCAATCGACCATTGCTCGATCCCGTCTGCCGTCAACGCGCCTGCAAAGCTCTCAAAAATCTGCAATGCATCGACGCCCGCTTCAACTTGCCGGCAAAGATAATCAATCGACGAAACAACAAGCAGATTGATCAAACGCTCTAAATATTCAGGATTGCGATAGGCTACCAATCGAATAGGTGCCAATTCCGGCGTACTTTTACCGGCGATCATGTAACTCGCCACCGTCCAAGGCGCGCCACAAAAGCCTAAAAAAGTCGTTTCTTTCGGTAACGCCGCTTTAACCCGACCAATCGTCTCAAAAACAGGCCCTAATCGATCAAGATCAATCTGACCTTTCAATTCGGAGAGATTATTTTCGACAAGCAATGGCGGAAGGCGCGGACCTTCATTCTCAACAAAAGATACACCTTGACCTAAAGCATCGGGAACAACCAGAATATCCGAAAACAAAATAGCTGCATCAAAACCAAACCGACGAATGGGCTGCAGCGTGACTTCGGTCGCTAAATCCGGCGAATAACAAAAATCGATAAAAGATTTTGAACGCGCTCTTACTTCTCGATATTCTGGAAGATATCGGCCTGCCTGCCGCATAATCCAAATCGGCGGCCTCTTTTGTTGGATGCCATTGAGCGTTGCTAGCAAGGGTTTATCGACAGAAGCGACACTATTCACCGATTGGGTCAAAAAGAGATTCCTTAAGATATTCTTAATTTTTGTTGTTGTTAGACAGGGATTAAAGATAACACGAACTCATCCACAGAATGTCCACGGTTTTGACCGTGTTTGTCAATTTTGTTGGACAAAAATTTTGTCATGTTTAAATTCTAATAGCGCCTAAATTTATCTAATCAAATCAATTGTTTAAAACTAACCCGTCAATTAGGTCTAGGTCGCGGCTAAAAATTTATCCCCGATTCTGCCAAGTTCCAGGTTGCCCGTTGCTCGAAAAAGGCATCTGTTGATGAAATTACATCGCTAGGAGATACGGGTTTTCGACCCCTCCCTCTTGGCCTGATTTATCCCCATTACCCGTCAAAGCGTCCACAGCTTGCCATGATCGGATTGACTGATTTGAACCGCAACTATTTCCATCTTCATCTCGTGTCTGATTCAACTGGCGAAACCCTGATTGCGGTTAGCCGAGCCGCAGCCGCGCAATATGAAACCGTTTCAGCGATTGAACATGTCTACCCGCTCATCCGAAATGAAGCGCAGCTTGATCGCGTGATCGTGGGACTGGAAAACGCGCCCGGTATCGTTCTTTACACGCTTGTTGATCAAGTTTTAGCGAGACGGCTTGAAACTGCATGCGCTGACTTTGGTTGCCCCTGTCTTTCGGTGCTCGATCCGGTTTTGTCGATTTTTCAAGCCTATTTGGGCTTAAGTTATACCCACCGCCCTGGTGCCCAGCACGTTTTGAATTCGGATTATTTCAAACGCATCGATGCGCTTAATTACACGATGATGCATGATGATGGCCAACAGGGGCAGGATTTGGATGCCGCCGATATTATTTTGGTCGGTGTGAGCCGCACATCTAAAACGCCAACGAGCATTTATCTCGCTAATCGGGGGTATAAAACGGCGAATGTTCCGCTGGTCCCCGGCATCGCTACACCCGCTGGGCTTGAAACCGTTAAAAAGCCATTGGTTGTTGGCTTGGTTGCGAGTCCCGAGCGAATTGTCCAAATCCGGCAAAATCGGCTTTTGACATTAAATGCCCCCGAAAACTCGCCCTATATTGATAAAACGGCGGTTACAGAAGAAATCGCGCACTCGCGACGGCTTTGCGCACGTCATAATTGGCCTATGATTGATGTTTCCCGCCGCTCCATCGAGGAAACTGCCGCAGCCATCATCGATCTATACCGCGATCATCTGCGCCAGCGGGAAATTTCATGAGTCCCGATACTTCAGTGTGGATCAGCGAATATCCGCTCATTTTGGCATCCAAAAGCAAAACCCGTAAGGATCTTTTACAAGGTGCGCATTTTGCAGCTAAAATCCATGTTCCAGAATTTGATGAACGCGCTTTTGAGCATTCGCTTGAAGCCGAGCGCAAAACACCTGCCGAGCGTGCACGAGCCCTCGCTTGCGAAAAAGCCCGTTTGGCGAGCCTTTCTTTTCCGCACCATTATGTGATCGGTGCGGATCAAATCTTGGCGTGCGAAAATACCGTTCTGCATAAAGCCCAAAACCTGAATGAGGCTAAACATCAAATAGCGTTTCTGAGCGGTAAAACACATCAACTCATCAGTGCGTTTGCGATTGCCCAAGATGGACATATCCTTTTCGAGGATCATGACACGGCTGACATGACGATGCGCGTGATGACGGAGACGCAAATTGATCGCTATTGCGAGCAAGCCGGTGATGCCGTTCTCAACAATGTTGGTTGCTATGCGTTAGAAGGATTAGGCGTTCATCTTTTTGAACGCGTTGAGGGCAATTTCTTTACTGTGTTAGGATTGCCGCTTGAACGCATGATTGGATTTTTTCGGCGCGAAGGATGTCTATCTTTATGAGCGAAAACAGTTTGGGCGCTTGTGTCATTGGTCACCCCATCGCTCATTCGCGATCGCCGATGATTCATGGCTATTGGTTGAAGCAATTAGGGCTCGCAGGACATTATAACCGGGAAGACATTTTGCCCGAACATTTTGCTGGTTTCGTGCGCGCGTTACGGGAGCACGGGTATAAAGGATGCAATGTAACGCTTCCGTATAAAGAGGCGGCGTTTCATCTTCTTGATCGCGCCACACCCCGCGCGCAACAATTGCAAGTCGCCAATACGCTTTGGTTTGAAGGCGATATTCTATGCGGCGACAATACCGATGTTGAAGGCTTTGTCGCTAATCTCGATGAGCGTGCACCGCATTGGGATAAAGACCTTAAAAAGGCCGTCGTATTGGGTGCTGGCGGTGCTGCGGCAAGCATTATTGTTGGTTTACAAGAGCGCGGCGCATCAGAAATTTATGTCGTCAATCGGACCTTTGAAAAAGCCGAAATTCTCGCCAAACGGTTTGGCGCAAATGTTCACCCGGCCCATTGGTCTGACTTAAGTGAATGCCTCAAGAACAGCGATATATTGGTCAACACAACCTCGTTAGGCATGAAGGGCCAGAGTGAGCTCGAAATAAACCTTGATCCTTTGCCACTAACGGCACTTGTGACCGATATTGTCTATGTACCTCTAGAAACAGGATTGCTCCGCCAAGCCAAACAGCGCGGCAATCCAATCGCCGATGGGTTAGGCATGCTTTTGTATCAAGCTGTGCCGGGTTTTGAGCATTGGTTTGGTCAACGGCCTATCGTTACCAAAGAGCTGCGTCGTTTGATTGAAGATAATATTAGAGGCGTAACCGCATGACCTTTGTGCTCGGCCTTACGGGCTCGATTGGCATGGGAAAATCGACAACGTCCAATCTCTTTCGAGAGCGGGGCGTGCCCATTTATGATGCCGATGCGGCGGTTCATGCGTTGTATCGCGGTAAAGCAGCGCCCTTCATTGAAGCCGCTTTTCCCGGCAGCGTTATCGACGGTGTGGTTGATCGCAAGCGGTTATCGCCGATGGTGCTTGGCAATTCGGACGCGATGAAACGCCTCGAAGAGATCATCCATCCGCTTGTGCGCGAAGCGGAACGAGCCTTTTTGCGCGATGCTGTCGCTCGTTCCGTGCCGCTTGTGGTCTTGGATATTCCTTTATTGTTGGAAACCAAGGGGCAGGATCGGGTTGATGCGATTATCCTCGTTTCAACCGATTATTCTGTTCAGAAAGCGCGCGTACTCGAGCGTCCCGGCATGACGGTAGAGCATTTTCAGGCGATTTTGGCGCGTCAAATTCCCGATTCGGAAAAACGAAAGCACGCGCATTTGATTATCGATACGAGCTATGGTGTTTCCGATGCTGGTCGTCAGGTTGATGCCGCGATTCGTACCTTTCGTGGTCGGATCGGCCACGCGGCTATCAACGCTATTAAAGGAAGCGCCTAATTTATGCGTGAAATTGTTTTTGATACCGAAACAACGGGGCTTAATCCGCTCGGTGGCGACCGCATCGTTGAAATTGGTTGCGTCGAATTGTTCAATCGGCTGCCGACTGGCGAGACCTTTCACGTTTATCTCAATCCGGAACGCGATATGCCTGAGGCCGCTTTTCGCGTGCACGGCCTTTCGACGGAGTTTTTGGCCGATAAACCGCTCTTTTCGGAGATTGTTCAGGACTTCATCGATTTTATCGGTGATGCTGCTCTAGTCGCCCATAATGCGTCATTCGATATGGGCTTCATCAATGCGGAATTGGTGCGGGTGGACCGCCCTGTTATTGATTCTGAACGCGTGATCGACACGCTACAAATTGCGCGGCGGAAACATCCATTTGGCCCCAATAGCCTTGATGCGCTTTGTCAGCGCTACAATATCGACAATTCCAAGCGCACAAAGCACGGCGCTTTGCTCGATTCGGAAATTCTGGCGGAAGTTTATATTGAACTTACCGGCGGGCGGCAGGCCGATTTAGGCCTTGCTGCCGTTGAAACGGCAAAGTCTGAGCGCTCACGATTAAATGACGGCGTGAGAGTAGGGCTGAAGCGGCCAAACGCTTTACCCAATCGCCTCACTGAATCTGAATTGGCCGCCCATCAGGCTTTCGTCGCCACGCTCGGTGGCGACGTGATTTGGAAAGACTATATTCGCGACGCGGCGGACGACTGAGCGAATGATCTTTTAAGCGTTGCCGACGGTTTCGCTTTGTAATTGCGATATTTTCTGCTGATAAAGCCCGGCAAAATCGATCGGATCGATCAACAATGGTGGGAAACCGCCATTCCGGACGCTATCGGCAATAATTTGCCGCGCGAACGGGAAGAGCAGGCGCGGACACTCAATCATGATCACGCCCTGAACATTGTCAGCTGGAATATTGAGGACGCGGAAAATTCCTGCATAAATAAGCTCAAACCGGAACATAAGGTCTTCGGCTTCACCTGCTTTGCCTTCCAACAGCAGCTCAACTTCAAAATCGGTTTCGCTCAATTGCTTGGCGTTCACATTGACGGAGATCGCGATGTTCGGTCCATTTTCGCGCGGCGCTAAAGAATTTGGCGCATTCGGATTTTCGAACGATAGGTCCTTGATATACTGCCCAAGTGCCGAGAGGCTGGGGCGTGCTTGGTTGGCTGTGTCGGCATCGGTCATCGTCAAAGACTCCAAGAAGCTGGTCGAATAAGAGAAAAAATCGACATAAGATCGTTCTATGATAGACCAGAACGTGATTTTTACCCTAAGGTCAAGCACGTGCCATTTGGATTTTGATGATAAATTCCCATATAGGGTTAAGCGATTGGTTTAGCTCCCAACAGGCTTGGTAAGATTTTCATGCAGGATGGCTTTGATTTGTCGATTATTGTTTTTTTATTGCTCGCCGTCTTTGTAGGCTGGCGACTTTATAGTGTGCTTGGAACCCGGCCTGAACGCGACGATCAGGGCGTAACCCCCTCTAATTCCAACGTAACCAAACTGATTTTGCCGACGGCACCGCGAGACGCAGCCCCTCAACCCGTTGCCGAAGCGGCTCATGAGGCCGATCCCGCACGCTGGAAAGGGATCGCTGAACTTGGAACACCTTTAGCCGATTCGTTGGATGCGCTTGTCGCTGCGGATCCAAGCTTCGACGCGCGCCAATTTATTGCCGGCGCCCGCGGTGCTTATGAAGCGATTGTGGTTGCCTTTGCATCGGGTGATCGAAACACGCTTCGCGAGCTTTTATCGCGCGATGTCTTTGAGAGCTTCGTTACAGCGATAGCCGAACGTGAAAAACGCGGCGAAACGGTTGAGACGACTTTTGTTGGCATTGAAAAAGTTGATCTTCATCACGTGCAATTGCGCGGTAATGCAGCGCAGATAACGGTACAGTTTCTCTCTAAACTGATCACGGCCACGCGCGATGCGGCTGGTGTTATTACCGACGGTGCAGCCGATAAGGTTGTTGATGTCACCGATATCTGGACCTTCGCGCGCGAACTTAATAGCCGCGATCCCGTTTGGAAATTAATCGCTACCGAGGCCGCGCACTGAGTGTGATGAATGCTACCCGAGCTCATCGATGCTGATCTTAAACCCATCTCCTTTTCGGTGATTGAGCATTGGTCCTCGGATGAGCATCAGCACGCCTTTGTGAGTTTTTTAAAAACGGCAAAATCAGAAATTGCGCAAACGCCGCATTTACGGCCGGCGCGGTTCCATGATCCGCGCCTGTTACCGATCTATCACAAGGCGCTTGAACACGCGGCCCAGCAAGGTGACGCGCGAGGCTTTTTTGAAACTTATTTCGTGCCCTACAAAGTTGAACCGCATCAGAGCCGAGGCTTTTTGACGGGCTATTACGAGCCGGAAATTCTAGGCTCGGTTGAGAAAACAGAGCAATTTTCAATTCCCGTCCTCGCTAGACCTGCCGATCTCGTCACCTTCGCGCAAGATGAGCCCTCACCGCTTG
The DNA here is from genome assembly GCA_947455725.1 of Hyphomicrobiales bacterium. Lineage (GTDB taxonomy): Bacteria > Pseudomonadota > Alphaproteobacteria > Rhizobiales > Beijerinckiaceae > CAIUPE01. The sequence goes on from CANGPL010000006.1 coordinate 48,663, forward strand.
AATTCTATTCCGCAGCCCGAGAAACGCCTGATGGGCTTGTGCCCTATTTCGACCGCGCGGCGATTTGGGATGGTGCGCTTGATGGGTTGGGTCTGGAGCTTCTCTATTTGCCCGACAAGGTCGAATTGTTTTTCGCGCATATTCAGGGTTCAGCCCGCGTCCGACTACAAAACGGCAAAATCTGTCGCCTGACCTATGCCGGTCGTAACGGCCATCCTTACACCACGATTGCCAAAATCATCGTCGCTGAAGGGCATATGGCGCTGGGCGATATCCATCTCGAATCGCTGAAAGCCTGGTTGCGCAGCAATCCGGAACATGCCGAACGGTTGATGCGGCTAAACCGATCTTACATTTTTTTCTCCCGCTCGGATGATTTGCCCGAAACCGAAGGCCCGATCGGTGCCGCGTCAACGAGCCTTGATGCAGGCTGTTCCATTGCGGTTGATAGGCGGCAATGGAGCTATGGATTACCCTTTTTCATTTCCGCTGATTTGCCCGACGGGCATGGACAAATCGCGCCGTTTTCGCGTTTGATGATCGCGCAAGATACCGGATCAGCGATATTGGGTGCAGCTCGCGCCGATCTCTTTATGGGGTCGGGCGATGAAGCGGGCCGTCGCGCGGGGCTTATTCGTCATCCGGGCGAGTTCATTGTTTTATTGCCACGGAGCTAAATTCTTATGTCGGGCGGACGGCGAAAACGGACACTAACGGCAGATGAAGTGTCGCTTTGGTCGCATGTCACGCGCCATATCGAGCCTATCCGCGCCAAAGCGCCGAAGATTGAGGCTCCCGCCCCACCGGCTGAACCGGTGATCGAGGTAAAAGCGCCTCCACCGCCACCCAAATTTACAAAACCGCCAAAATTTGAGGCACCAGCCCCACCCCCGCCTGTTAAACCGCCCGCACACCCACCTATCCCGCCGCTTGCTCCGTTGGAACGGCGGCTTCGGCAACGTCTATCTCGCGGTGCGCAGCCAATCGATTCCGTCATCGATCTTCACGGCAAGCGACAGGACGAGGCCCATGAGGCTTTAAGGCGCTTTATTATCGGGGCCCATGCGATGGGTTATGCCGTCATTCTGGTGGTGACCGGAAAAGGCGCGTCAGGTCCGAATGATCAAGGCATGTTCGAAGAGCGCGGCGTTTTGCGTCGTACCGTGCCGCATTGGCTCCGTATGCCCGATATGCGGCCTTACGTGATTGGCTTTGAACCCGCGGCCCAACACCATGGCGGCTCGGGCGCGCTTTATGTCCGCATCCGGCGGAAGCGCGGAGGTGGTGGCTCATGACCCCCTTCGGTGCCCGTTTACGCCAGTTGCGCGAAGACCGCGGTTTGCGCCTCAAAGACATGGCGGATGAATTGGGCGTCTCCGCCACCTATCTTTCAGCGCTCGAACATGGCCGCCGCTCCAAGCCCAATTGGAGCTTTATCCAGCGCGTCATCCATTATTTCAACATCATCTGGGATGAGGCCGACGAATTGCAGCGTCTTGCCGATCTATCAAACCCGAAAATCACCGTCGAAACGGCAGGCCTTCCACCCAAAGCAACCGAGTTTGCCAATCGCCTTGCGCGCGAGATCGCAACGCTCGAAGAAACCGAGCTCGAAGCGCTTCTGGCAACGCTCGATAGCGCGCGAAAACGCGTCCGGACTTGACGGCAGTCTCGCTCACTGCCAAACGGGCGCGCGTTTCATTGTTAGAGAAAGTTTTTAAATGGCCAATCAATCCCACGATGTTTTAGGCATCGGCAACGCCATCGTCGATGTGTTGGCCCATACCGAAGACGATTTTCTCGTCGCCAATCAGCTTAATAAAGGCTCGATGCGGCTCATCGACGAAGCGGAAGCCGAGCGCCTTTATGGTGCGATGGGACCGGCAACGATCATCTCTGGTGGATCAGCCGCCAATACCACCGTCGGCATCGCGTCGCTTGGTGGCAACGCAGCCTTTATCGGCAAAATTCGGCAGGACGCGGTGGGAGATGTTTTTGCGCATGACATTCGTGCCATCGGCGTGCGCTTTGATACGCCCCGCTCAGTTGAAGGCCCCGCCACCGCGCGTAGTTTCATCCTCGTTACACCCGATGGCGAACGCACGATGAATACCTATCTCGGCGCCTGCCAATTGCTGAATCCCGATGACATTGACGAAGCCCTCGTTGAGGCCTCCACTATCACCTATCTCGAAGGCTATTTGTGGGATCCGCCAGACGCGAAAGACGCGTTTCGTAAAGCCGCAGCCATTGCCCATCGCGCCGGCAATAAAGTGTCGATCACGCTATCGGACAGCTTCTGCGTCGATCGTTACCGCGACGAGTTCCGCGAATTGCTACGCGATAAAACCATCGACATCCTTTTCGCCAATGAGCACGAGCTTAAAAGCCTCTATGCCACGTCGGATTTCGACAGCGCGCTCGCAGCCTTACGGCAAGAAGGCACGCTCGGCGTCGTTACCCGTTCCGAGCACGGCTCGCTCGTCGTCACCCATAATGCGACCAAGGCCGTCCCCGCTTTTCCGATTGAAACGCTGGTCGATACGACAGGCGCGGGCGATCTTTTTGCCGCGGGCTTTCTGTTGGGCTTATCGCGCGGCATCTCGCATGAAGATTGCGCGCGGATGGGTGCTTTGGCTGCGGCTGAAGTGATCCAGCATCTCGGCGCAAGGCCGCAAACGAGCCTTAAAGATTTAGCGCTTCAAAACGGGCTTACAATTTCCTAAGCGCTACTTCGGTAATGCTGTGATGCCCACCTTTGGTCAAAATAAGGTCGGCGCGGGGACGCGTCGGCTCGATATTTTCACGCAAATTGGTGAGGTTAATCCGGTGCCAAATATCGCGCGCCATGGCTTCTGCATCTTGATCGCTTAGCTCGGCATATTTGCGGAAAAAGCTGCGTGGATCGCGAAACGCCGTATCGCGCAACCGCATGAAGCGATTGACATACCAGCGCTCTAAATCATCTTCCGGCGCATCGAGATAAATCGAAAAATCAAAAAAGTCGGACACGAAGGGAATAGGCTTCGACGATTTAGGCAGCCGGTTCGGCAACAACACGTTCAAACCTTCAACGATCAGAATATCCGGCCGATCTACCGTGATCTTTTCGCCCTTCACGACATCATACACCAAGTGCGAATAGACCGGCGCTTCGACATGGTGCTTGCCCGCTTTGATATCCGATAAAAACCGGATCAAGGCCGTGCCATCATAGCTTTCCGGAAAACCCTTACGTTCCATCAAGCCGAGCGCTTCAAGCTCGGCATTAGGCAGCAAAAATCCGTCTGTTGTGACGAGCTCCACCTTCGGCGTGTTGGGCCAGCGCGACAGCAGCGCTTTCAACACACGCGCGGTGGTTGATTTTCCCGCACTCACCGAGCCTGCAAGGCCGATGACGTAAGGCATTTTGCCGTCTTCAGCCATCAGGAAGCGCTGCGTTGCTTTAAATAGGCCCTGGGTTGCCGCAACATAAAGCGACAACAAACGCGAAAGCGGCAGATAAATCGCCACAACCTCATCAAGCGAAATCGGATCGCTCAAGGATTGTAATTTTTGTAAGTCATCCGCCGTCAACGTCATCGGTGTATCGGCACGCAAAGCGGCCCATTCCTGACGGGAGAACACGCGATAGGGCGATAAAGCTTCCGCTAGTGCGTCCGATTCTGCTTCGTAGCTCAGATAATCACCAATGCCGCTCATGCGCGTTGGATCCAGTCTTAAGCGTGTGGCCGAGCCGCTTTTTCAGCAAGGCCCGTTTGCGCGGTGCGCCGTTTCAGTTCTGCCATGACATCCTCAAGCGGAATATTGGCGGCTTTGAGCACCACGAGCAAATGATACAGCACATCCGCGCTTTCAGCGACGAGATGCTCGCGATCCTTCATGACGGCTGCAATCACGGCCTCCACGGCTTCTTCGCCAAGTTTCTTGGCCGAAACCTCGATCCCGCGCGCAATCAATTTCGCCGTATAGGATTCATCCGGTGAGGCCTTGGCGCGTTCAGCGACGATGCGTTCGAGATCACTCAGCGAAAAATCATTCATTTAATCGATCCTCACGGGCAAGCCATTGGCGCGAAGTTTTTCTTTGGCCTCGCGGATCGTGTGTTCACCAAAATGAAAAATCGAGGCCGCTAATACAGCGCTCGCATGACCATCGCGAATTCCCTCAACCATATGGTCGAGCGACCCAACTCCACCAGAGGCGATCACAGGAATCGTAACCGCGTCTGCAATCGCGCGCGTCAACGCAATATCGTAGCCGATCTTGGTGCCATCGCGATCCATCGAGGTCAGCAAAATTTCGCCTGCGCCTAAAGCGGCCACTTCTTGCGCGTATTGAATGGCATCAATGCCAGTGGGCTTCCTGCCGCCATGGGTGAAAATCTCCCAACGGTCCGGTGAACCCGCTTCTGAAACTTTTTTAGCATCCACCGCCACAACAATACATTGCGTGCCGAATTTTTCCGCCGCACGCCTTACAAAATCGCGGTCATTCACAGCGGCGGTCATAATCGAAACCTTATCAGCCCCGGCAAGCAGCAGATTGCGGATATCCTCGATCGTTCGCACCCCGCCACCAACCGTTAGCGGCATAAAGCAGGCTTCTGCCGTACGGCTGACAACATCCATCAGTGTGCCACGGTTTTCATGGCTTGCGGTGATATCGAGAAAGCACAATTCATCGGCGCCCGCCGCATCATAGGCAATGGCGGATTCAACCGGATCGCCTGCATCCCGCAGATCGACGAATTGCACGCCTTTAACAACGCGGCCATCCTTCACATCAAGGCATGGAATAACCCTGACCTTAAGCATGGGAGCGTCCTTTGCTCGACCGGATCAAGGCCAAGGCTTCCGCCGGATCAAGTCGACCATCATAGAGCGCCCGCCCGCTGATCGCGCCTTCAAGCACCGCGCAATCCGGTTGCGTGAGCCGCGCAATATCCTCAATCGAAGCCAACCCACCGGAAGCGATAACCGGAATGGTGAGCGCATTCGCCAAGGCAAGGGTTGAATCGATATTAAGACCCTTCAACAGTCCATCGCGCGAAATATCGGTGTAGATAATCGCCGCCACGCCCGCGTCTTGGAAGCGTAAACCCAATTCTTCCGCAGACATTTCCGAAAGGCTCGCCCAGCCATCAACGGCGACACGACCATCGCGCGCATCAATCCCCACCGCTACGCGTCCGGGAAAACGCCGCGCTGCTTCGCGCACAAAGGACGGATCTTTCACCGCAGCCGTGCCGATAATCACCCGGCGAATGCCCGCTTCTAACCAGCCCTCAACGGTGCGAATATCGCGGATGCCGCCGCCCAATTGAATAGGCAGGCTGATGCGTTTCACAATCGCACGAACCGCTTCCGCATTGACGGGCTTGCCCGCAAAAGCACCATCCAAGTCAACAATATGCAGCCACTCAAAACCCTGTGCCTCAAAACTCGCGGCTTGATCGGCAGGGTGGTCGCTAAACACGGTGGCTTGCGCCATATCGCCTTGAATCAGACGAACACAGCGGCCTTCTTTTAGATCGATGGCAGGAAACAAAATCACGGACGCCACCTCAAAAAATTGGCAATCAAAGCAAGACCGAGTTTTTGGCTCTTCTCGGGATGAAATTGGGTACCTGCCACGGTGCCTTTTGCAACAAGCGCGGTGACAGAACCGCCATATTGCGTTGTCGCGATGACCGTATCAGGCGTTGCGGGTTGCAAATGGAAGGAATGGACAAAATAGGCATGCCATCCATCCGTCCCCGTTGGAATGCCCGCTAATAAAGCGTGATCGCGGCCCTGGTCGAGCGTATTCCAGCCCATATGCGGAATTTTAAGCGCATGATCTTGGGGCTTAATTTCAACGACATCGCCACCAATCCAACCGAGACCCGGAGTCGTTGTATGTTCAAGCCCGCGATCGGCTAATAATTGCATGCCAACGCAAATCCCTAAAAAGGGGCGACCTTTTTCATGCACCGCTTCCGTCATGGCTGCGACCATGCCCGGCACCGCGTCCAAACCACGCCTGCAATCGGCAAAAGCACCAACGCCTGGCAGCACCACGCGGTCGGCCGAGCGGACAAGTTCAGGGTCCGAAGTCACGATGATATCGCCACCAATGCCTGATTCAGATGCTGCGCGCTCAAAGGCTTTGTGGGCCGAGTGGAGATTGCCCGAGCCGTAATCAATAATGGCAACCTTCATCCGCGCGATACCTGTTCCGGAAATAGTCCAATCACACCATAGCTCCGCGAGGATGGCGAAGGCACGATAATCGCCGCTTCATCAGGCTTATTCGCGGCCATTCGCTCAAAATACCGATATTCCGCGTCTTCGCGATTATCCGCCTGCACAATTTCGCTCAATTCGAACCCGCGCCGTTCCAAGGCGAGACAAAACCAATTGCGCGCTTCAAGCCCGACAAACAGCATTTCTAAAATGCCCGCTGCGGCAATCGCCGACGATGAAACACCAAACCGGTTGCTCAAAAGCATGAGGACCACGTCAAAGGCGATAAGGGCAAGCGCCCAACGCCAGACTCTGTGCCACAAGAGCCAGATCACGGGGAACAAAAATCCACCCCACGAAAATCCATCCCGAACAAAGCGCGCTTGTTCAAGCCGGGTATCAGAGACACCCGCGCGTGCTTTGGGGAGATAGACGGAAAAGAGCGCCATGGTGTTAAACCTTGTCTATACGGACCGCGCGGCTCCTGCCGCGCTAGTAAGGAAAGATTTCCTTCTCCTTGAAGGAGAAGGTGTCATGCATAGCATGACGGATGAGGTTCTGGAGTTCATAGCGTGAGGCTCAACCTTAGCACCCTTAACCGCCACCATCATTCCCTCATCCGGTTGCTCCGCAACCACCTTCTCCCGAATGGGAGAAGGACATTTTATAGCCTACAAACTACCCTTGGTTGACGGCACCCGTCCTTCTTCGCGCGGATCAATAGCAACAGCGCTTCGCAACGCGCGGGCGAGTCCTTTGAAGCAGCTTTCTGCAATGTGATGCGCATTGTCACCATAGAGCGTTTCGACATGTAGCGTAACACCCGCATTGATCGCGAAGGCTTGGAACCATTCACGAACGAGTTCTGTGTCAAACTCGCCAATTTTCTCGCGGGCGAATTCCGTCTTGAACACAAGAAATGGCCGCCCTGAAACATCAACCGCAACGCGGCTCAACGTCTCGTCCATCGGCAAATAGGAATGCGCGTAGCGTGTAATACCCTTTTTACCGCCAAGCGCCTGTTTGAAGGCTTGGCCGAGGGCAATTCCGATATCTTCTACCGAGTGATGCTGATCAATTTCAAGGTCGCCTTTGCAGCTGACCGAAATGTCGAACAGCGCATGGCGGGCCAAAAGCGTCAGCATATGGTCCAGAAAGCCAACACCGCTCGATATCTTGGCTTCACCTGTCCCATCGAGCGCCACGCTAACCGCAATATCGGTTTCGCTGGTCTTTCGTTTGATGGTTGCTGACCGCATGTCACCCTACTCCTTCACCTTGATCAATAGGATCTAAAAATGTCTCTAGCAATTTGAGCCGTCGGACGCCACCTGTGATATGCGAAAAGACGACACTTTGCGCCGTGCCTGCGTTTAAGCTAGAGCCATAAGGCTGAAAGCACCGAGGGATTTTCGATGATGAACGAAGAAGCCGATAAAAAATGGCGGGCAACGACCATTCTCATGGTTCGCAAAGGCGGACGCGTCGTCATCGGCGGCGATGGTCAGGTGAGCCTTGGACCAACCGTCATGAAGGGAAATGCCCGTAAAGTCCGCCGCCTTGGCAAAGGCGAGGTGATTTCGGGCTTTGCAGGCGCCACCGCTGACGCTTTTACGCTCTTTGAACGGCTTGAATCAAAATTGGAACAATATCCCGGCCAATTGATGCGCGCCTGCGTCGAGCTTGCCAAGGATTGGCGCACCGATCGCTATCTGCGCCGTCTTGAGGCCATGATGCTGGTAGCTGACAAAAATGTCGGGTTGATTTTATCCGGCACTGGCGATGTTCTGGAACCCGAGACCGGCGTGATGGGCATCGGCTCCGGCGGCAATTATGCGCTTGCCGCCGCACGTGCTTTGATTGACACCGATCTGGACGCTGAAGCCATCGTGCGTAAGAGTATGGGTATTGCTGCCGATATTTGCGTTTATACCAATCATTCTTTGACCATTGAATCGCTCGATACCGCAGAGTGAACCTGATGACCGATTTTTCTCCCCGCGAGATCGTTTCCGAACTCGACCGTTACATCGTAGGCCAAAAAGACGCCAAACGCGCGGTGGCGATTGCCCTTCGCAACCGCTGGCGTCGCTTAAAGCTTGAAGGCGCGATGCGGGAAGAAGTGCTTCCTAAAAACATCCTGATGATCGGGCCGACGGGCTGCGGCAAAACCGAAATTGCCCGCCGTTTGGCCAAATTGGCCGGTGCGCCCTTTTTGAAGGTCGAAGCCACGAAATTCACCGAAGTTGGCTATGTTGGCCGCGATGTCGAACAGATCATCCGCGATTTGGTCGAAGTTGGCATTGCTTTGGTCAAAGAAACCAAACGCAAAGGCGTCCATGCGCGGGCCGAAACAGCCGCCGAGGAACGCGTGCTTGATGCGCTCGTTGGTCCAACCGCAAGCCCTGCGACCCGCGAATCCTTCCGCAAACGGCTCCGCGCCGGGGAATTAGCTAAAAAAGAAATCGAGATCGAAATCGCCTCGCCATCGGGCGGCGGCGTACCCATGTTCGATATTCCGGGCATGCCCGGTGCTCAATTGGGCGCGATTTCATTGAACGACATTTTTGGCAAAATGGGCCGCCCACCCAAAACCCGCCGCGTCACTGTGGAGGAGGCCCACGCCCCTCTTGTGGCGGAAGAGAGCGACAAGCTGTTTGATCAAGAGCAAATTATTTCAGAGGCCATTTCTGAAGTCGAAAACAATGGCATCGTGTTCTTGGACGAGATCGACAAAATTTGCGGACGCGAAAGCCGCGGTGGTGCGGATATTTCGCGCGAAGGTGTTCAGCGCGATTTGCTACCTCTGATCGAAGGCACCACCGTTTCAACCAAACATGGCGCGGTGAAAACCGACCATATTTTATTTATCGCATCGGGTGCGTTTCATGTATCGAAACCCTCCGATTTATTACCTGAACTGCAGGGTAGATTACCCATAAGGGTCGAATTACTATCTCTTAAAGAAGAGGATTTTCGGCGAATCCTGACGGAAACGGAAGCAAGCCTGATCCGCCAATCCGTCGCCTTGATGGCCACCGAAGGCGTCGAATTGGTCTTTACCCCCGATTCCATCGACGCCATCGCCAAAATCGCGGTCGAAGTGAACGCTAATGTCGAAAATATCGGCGCCAGAAGGCTTCAAACCGTCATCGAGCGGATTTTGGACGAAATTTCCTACACCGCCTCCGACCGATCCGGCGAAACCGTCACGATTGACGCCCCTTACGTCGAAAAAGCCATTGGTGATCTCGCCAAGAATGCCGATTTAGGCCGGTTTATTCTCTAACGCGTGAGAGCCAACCCCTTGCGTTAAGCCCGTCTGATTGTCATAAGCCGCGAAAGCATCGACGGGACAACACAATCATGGCGTCATTCAAGGAATTGGTCTTCTCCGGCGTTCAGCCAACGGGAAATCTCCATTTAGGCAATTATCTCGGGGCCATTACGAAGTTCGTGGCCCTTCAAGACAGCCATGATTGCATCTATTGCGTCGTTGATCTGCACGCGATTACGGTGCCACAAGACCCTGCGGCGCTAACCGCTAATATTCGCGAAGTCACCGCCGCCTTTATCGCCTGCGGCATTGATCCCAAAAAGCACATCATCTTCAACCAAAGCCAAGTGCCAGAACACGCCGAATTAGCCTGGGTGTTTAACTGCACGGCGCGTCTCGGTTGGTTAAACCGCATGACCCAATTCAAGGAAAAAGCAGGCAAAGACCGCGAAAACGCGTCCGTTGGCCTCTATGCTTACCCAGCCTTGATGGCAGCCGATATTTTGGTCTACCGCGCCACGCATGTTCCTGTTGGCGAAGATCAAAAACAGCATCTCGAATTGGCCCGCGATATTGCGCAGAAATTCAACAATGATTTGTCGGAGTCGATTGCATCGCATGGCTTTGGCGATGCTTTTTTCCCGCTGCCTGAACCCCTTATTCAAGGCCCCGCTACCCGCGTGATGAGCTTGCGCGATGGCACGAAAAAAATGTCGAAATCAGATCCGTCAGATTATTCGCGCATCAATCTCACCGATGATGCCGATGCGATTGCACAAAAAGTCCGCAAAGCAAAAACAGATCCCGAGCCTTTGCCGTCAGAAGAAAAAGGCCTCGAGCCACGTCCGGAAGCCGATAATCTCGTCGGCATCTATGCGGCCTTGTCCGATGTTACGAAGGCAGATGTATTGGCCGAGTTTGGTGGCGCGCAATTCTCAACCTTCAAATCGGCGCTCGTTGACCTTTCAGTTGCAAAGCTTGGCCCAATTGGCAGCGAAATGAAGCGTTTGGTTGCCGATCCGGCCTATATTGATCGCGTTCTGGCCGATGGTTCCGAGCGCGCAGGCGTCTTGGCGCGGGAAAACATGAACGCCGTCAAGGATATTTTGGGCTTTATTCGGCGCTAACTCTTCCAACCCGTCGTTGGTGTGGCAATAGCGCCAACGGAATGCTATATTAAAACCTTCCGAAACCATCCGCCGGCCTTGAACCGGCTGCGAGGGCACCATGTTTATCCAAACCGAAGCAACCCCCAATCCCGCCACGTTGAAATTTCTGCCAGGCCGCAGCCTGATGCAAAGCGGCACGCTTGAAATTCGCGACGCGCAAGCCGCTGAGCGTTCACCGCTTGCCAAACGCCTCTTTGCGGTTGAAGGCGTCACGGGTGTGTTTTTTGGCTATGATTTTGTCTCCGTCACCAAAGGCGACGGCGAATGGCAGCATTTAAAGCCCGCTATTCTTGGCGCCATCATGGAATTTTTCATGAGTGGCGATTCATTGCTCTCCGATAAAACGCCAGAGCAACATGGCGATGAGCCAGAGGGTGAATTTTTCGACCCGAAGGATCAACCGACTGTTGATACGATTAAAGAATTACTCGAAACCCGCATCCGTCCGGCCGTGGCTGGTGATGGTGGCGATATCGTCTTCCGCGGTTTCCGCGAGGGTGTTGTCTATCTGGCGATGAAGGGCTCATGTTCCGGCTGCCCGTCTTCAACGGCCACGTTAAAGAATGGCGTGCAAAATCTTTTGCGCCATTTCTTGCCCGATGTTCACGAAGTGCAATCGGTTTAATACGGATCGCTTAGAGAGGTATTGATCCCTTGCGCATCTTGGCAATCGATACCGCTCTGGCGCTGTGTTCGGCGAGCGTTTTTGACACCGACACCGATACCGCGCTTTCATCCGAAAGCGTGCGGATGGATCGCGGTCACGCGGAAGCGCTGATGCCGCTGATTGAGCGAGTGATGCAACGGGTTGAGGGTGGCTTCCCATCGCTTGATCGGATTGCAGCGTCCACCGGTCCGGGAAGTTTTACAGGCCTTCGCGTCGGATTAGCCGCTGGTCGCGCCATTGGCGTCGCAGCCGACATTCCGGTCGTTGGCGTCAATACGCTATCGGCCTTTGCAGGCCCCTTTGTCGGGCAATCGGGTGACGCATCCATTGTCAGCGTGATCGATGCGCGCCATAGCCATGTCTATCTTCAAATGGTGGGTGCAGAGGGCAAACTCGTGCTTGCGCCGCAAATTATTTCGATTGCTGATGCGGTATCAGCGATTGGATCGCAACCGGTAAACATCGTCGGCTCAGGCGCGTCGCTTCTCGCGGAAGCTTTACGAGAACAAGGCCAATCGCCTCACGCTGAAGCTGATCTCGCAGGCGCGGATATTGATTGGATTGCTCGCTTGGGCGCTATCGCGGATCCGCAATTTTCGCCGCCGTCACCGCTTTATCTAAGACCACCCGATGCCACCCCACAGACCAATGGTCGAATAGCGTTGATGTGAACATAGCGCATGCGGTGGCCGTTTTTTTCAAAGCTTGAAATCGCTATTCGGTCGGCCAAAGCCACCGATTCCGATAAAATTGCGGAGCTTCATCGTGAGGGCGGCTTTTTCGCCTCCTGGAGCGCTCAAGAAATTGAAAGCCTGATGGCTGATCGCGCGGTTGTGACCGACACGGCTTGCGACAGTCGAAAAAGCGACCAACTCTACGGCTTCGTTATGAGCCGTTGCGCGGCGGATGAGGCAGAAATTTTGACGATTGCTGTGCAGTCTAAAACCCGCGGAAAAGGTATTGGTCGTAGGCTCCTTGAAGCCCATCTTCCCAAACTGGCACAAAAAGGCGTCAAAATTCTCTATTTGGAAGTCGAAGAAGATAATCGGCCAGCGCGTGTTCTTTACGAAAGAATCGGCTTTGCAACCGCGGGCCTTCGCAAAGCTTACTACCGCAAGCCCGATGGCAGCTTGGCCAATGCTCTTATTATGAAACTTGATTTGGATCGATTGTGAGTAAGCGATTGAACCGTCTTTTTCCTGTCACACAGATCAGGAAGAGATCGAGCATCATCTTGATGGTTAAGTGGATTTGACCATGCTTGCACGCCTTCGCATCGGTATCTTTTTAAGCATCGTAACGCCGTTCACGCTCTTTCTCATTCCCATCCAATGGCTGGCGATCAAGACGGGCTCGCCAATGGCGCGTCATTTGCCGGTTTTTTATCATCGCGTCGTTTGCGTGTTGTTGCGTTTGAAAGTAACCGTCATCGGCAACCGCGCGAGTGATCGCCCTTTATTGCTGCTCTCTAATCATTCCTCTTGGCTTGATATCATCGCCTTAAGCAGCGTGATGCCGGTTTCCTTCATCGCCAAATCGGAAGTCGCGACATGGCCGATTTTTGGATTATTTGCTAAGCTGCAGCGCTCCGTCTTCATTGATCGTTCACGTCGCATGGCGACCCGCGATGCGCACCAGGCCGTATCCGAGCGGCTCAAATCCGGTGATGCAATGGTCCTGTTCGCCGAGGGCACAACAAGCGATGGCCACCGCGTCCTTTCGTTTCGGTCTTCGCTCGTGGGTGCGGCTGGGGATCTTATCGATGGCGAGCAATCCCGTATCCAGCCGGTAGCCATCACCTATACGCGTCGAATGGGTCTGCCTATTCCGCGTGCCGAGCGGCCTTGCATCGCATGGTACGGCGATATGGATCTCGTCCCGCATTTTAAGGGCATCCTGCTTGGTGGCCCGATTGATGTGACGATCTCGTTTTGCGACCCGCTCACCGGCGAATTGGCTCAAAACCGCAAACGAGCCGCGCTGGCCGCTGAACAAGCAATCCGGGTAAAGGCATCTGAAATCATGCGCGGTCGAATTGCTGCATGAATTTGCCTCGAATACGCGAATTTTTGTTCTCTTATTTTCGATAAACCCCTAATACTGACCCAATAAATGGGTCGGCCTGATTCTCTCTTTTTTAACGCCCGAACCCTGGCGAGACGGATGACCATAGCTTCGGCAAAACGTGTTTTCGTAAAATCTTACGGGTGCCAAATGAATGTCTACGATGCCGAGCGCATGGGAGACATTTTGGAACGCGAAGGCTATGCGGGCACCGAAAACATCGAAGATGCCGACCTTGTCGTGTTGAACACCTGCCATATTCGCGAAAAGGCTGCCGAAAAAGTCTATTCAGAACTTGGTCGTATCCGCGAAATGAAGCGCGACCGTAAGCAGCGCGGGCTCGAAACGCGCATTGTTGTTGCGGGCTGCGTGGCGCAGGCCGAAGGCGGTGAGATCCTTCGTAGAGCACCGGCGGTTGACCTCGTGGTTGGTCCGCAAAATTATCAGAACCTCCCCACTCTTTTGCAGCAATCGCTTAAAAAGCCGGTGGTCGAGACCGAGTTTCCCGCTGAGGATAAGTTTGTATCCCTGCCTTCGCCGACCCCGCAAACCATCCGCGCCCGTGGCGTCTCGTCCTTTGTGACGGTGCAGGAAGGCTGCGATAAATTCTGCACGTTCTGCGTCGTCCCTTACACACGGGGTGCCGAATTCTCCCGCTCTGTCGCCGAGATTATGACCGAGATCGAGCGCCTTACCGCTTCAAGCGTCCGTGAAATTACGCTGTTAGGGCAGAATGTGAACGCCTATCATGGCGTGGATGAGCGTGGTCAGTCCGTTACCCTCGCCGAGCTTTTGGACCGTGTCGCCGCGATGCCGGGCATTGCCCGTTTGCGCTACACGACCAGCCATCCGCTGGATATGGATGAGACGCTCGCCCGCGCGCATCAGGACAACCCCGCTTTGATGCCCTATCTGCATCTGCCGGTGCAATCGGGCTCTGACCGTATTCTCGATCTCATGAATCGTCGTCACACGGTTGACGACTTTAGAAACGCCATTGCCCGCGTTAAACATTATCGCCCCGATATCGCCTTTTCGTCTGATTTTATCGTCGGTTTCCCGGGTGAGACAGACGCTGATTTTGCAGCCACCATGCAGCTTGTCGAAGAAGTCGGCTTTTCAAGCGCCTATACGTTCAAATATAGCCCAAGGCCCGGTACGCCAGCGGCCGATATGGCGGACCAAGTTCCAGAATCCGTCAAAGACGCGCGCCTTCAAGCCCTTCAAGCCTTGGTCACAAAACAACAACGCGCGTTTCAAGAATCCATGGTGGGTCGCACACTCGACGTGTTGGTGGAGCGCCCCGGTCGCAAACCCGGTCAGGTTTCGGGCAAGTCCCCGCATCTTTTAGCGGTTGCTTTTGAGGGCAGCACGGATCTGATCGGTCAGATTGTATCGGTCGATATTGTTGAGAGCGTAACCAATAGCCTAGTCGGTCAATTATCGAACCGCCAATCTGCGGTTGCTTGAACAGGAGAAAGTCTTGAGAGCCAATGATGGCGCGACGCGTTTTCCAAATGCTCCCCGCAAACAGGGAATCATTGAATCAGCGGATCTTCGTTTATCCTTCGCTGATAACCGGGTGGCCGGTCTGATCTTCGGCCATTTCGATCAAAATCTCGCCCATATTGAGCGCCGCCTTGGCATTCAAACGGTGGCCAATGGCAATCAAGTAACGCTCAAAGGCAGCCCCGAACAAACCGAACATGCCCGCTTTGTGCTCGAACGTCTCAATGAGCGCGTTCTCGAAGGATTATCCATCGCAAAAGGAGACATTGATGGCGCGATCGAGGAAGCCGCCATGCAAGGCTCGTTGTTCCCCACTGCCGCGGCAGAAGGAACGCCAGACCGGTTGACGTTTGACGAAATCAATACCCGCAAAAAGCGCATCAAGGCCCGCAATGCTGCGCAACATGCCTATCTGAAAGCGCTTAAAGACAATGAGCTGGTTTTTGCCGAGGGCCCTGCCGGAACGGGCAAAACCTGGCTTGCCGTCGGATATGCCGTGCAGCTCATCGAGCAGGGGGTCGTAGAGCGTCTCATTTTGTCCCGTCCGGCGGTTGAAGCGGGCGAACGTCTCGGCTTCTTGCCCGGTGATATGCGCGAAAAGGTCGATCCCTATCTCCGGCCGATTTATGACGCGCTCTATGATTTTATGGAGGCCCGCCATGTCGAGCGCGGCTTGCAAACTGGCATGATCGAGATCGCGCCGCTCGCCTTTATGCGCGGTCGCACGCTGACCAATGCTGTGGTCTTGCTGGATGAAGCGCAAAACACCACATCGATGCAGATGAAAATGGTGCTTACCCGTTTGGGTGAGGGCTCAAGAATGATTGTCACTGGCGATCCATCGCAGATCGATTTACCACCCGGACAAAAATCCGGGTTGGTAGAGGCAGCACGCGTGTTGCAAGGCGTTGAGGGCATCGCCCGGATCCGCTTTGCCGAAGCCGATGTTGTGCGTCACGAACTCGTGAAGCGCATTGTTACGGCTTATGATCGCGACGATCGCGCTAAACTGAGCACACCCAATCCATGACGATCATTTGTCCGGATATCGAGCAAGACAGTGCTCTATGGGATGGGTTTATCGACGCCGAAGCGATAGCCGAGCGCGCGGTCGAGGCTGCGGCAGAACAAGCGGGCATCTCGCTACTTGAAGGTGCAGAGCTCGGCATCTTGTTGTCTGACAATGATCACGTTCAAAGCGTCAATCAGGAATGGCGCGGGATCGACAAACCGACCAATGTCTTGTCGTTTCCAGCCGTGGAGCCCGCAAAACTCGCACGCGCGCCGTTCTTAGGGGATATTATCATCGCCTATGAAACGGTTGACCGTGAGGCAAAGGAGGAGGGTAAAGCCTTTGCGGATCATTTCGCGCATCTCGTTGTGCACGGATTCTTACATCTCCTCGGATTTGATCATATAAACGAAGCCGATGCGGAGCGGATGGAGGCGCTGGAAATAGCGATTCTGGCGAGCCTCGATATTCCAGACCCTTATGCTGACCGTCCATTGGCCACGCAAAGTTGAGCACTATGAACGACGAAACAACCTCTTCGGGACCCGCCAAACCATCCGATTTAGGATCGGCAGGGCCTTTTGAGCGATTATTGATTTGGCTTGGCATTCGCCACGCGCCCTCGATCCGCGAGGATATTGAAGACGCTTTGGCAGAAGCCGATATCGGCGCTGAATTTTCGCAGCGTGAACGCGATATGCTCAAAAATGTTTTGGGCCTGCGCACCAATCGCGTTCAAAATGTCATGGTACCACGGGCGGATATCGTCGCCGTTAGTGCTGAAACCTCATTAGGTGATTTGCTGCGCGTTTTTCGCACCGCCGGCCATTCGCGCCTACCTGTCTATGGCGAAACCCTCGATGATCCGCGTGGCATGGTCCATATTCGCGACTTCGTTGACTATATCGCCGAACGCGCCGAGCGAAAGCCGGGCTCGCGTCGCCGAAAAACGGCATCCGATCTTCCCGATCTAGGGTCGCTTGATTTGGCCGTTCCGCTGTCAGCTGCAAAAATTCTCCGCCCCGTTCTGTTTGTGCCGCCGTCCATGCTGGCCCTTGATCTGCTCGTCAAAATGCAGACGACGCGAACCCATATGGCGCTCGTGATCGACGAATATGGCGGCACTGACGGCCTCGTTTCCATCGAGGATCTCGTTGAAATCGTCGTCGGTGAAATCGAGGATGAACACGACCTTGAAGAAACGCCGATGATCGTTTCATCAGGCGATGGTACCCATGTGGTCGACGCCCGAGCCGATTTGAAAGACGTGAGCTCCGTCGTCGGTGTCGATCTTTCACAAGGGGAAGATGCCGAAGAAATTGAAACGATTGGCGGATTAATCGGCATGTTGGCCGGTCGCGTTCCGGTGCGCGGCCAGATTATTCCGGGTCCCGGCACCATCGAATTTGAAGTCTTGGATGCCGATCCGCGTCGCGTGAAACGCGTTCGTATTCAACAAAAAGCAGTTGATGAAAAAGAACGGGCAACGGCCAAACGCCGCCGTAAGGATCAGCCCGTCGAGACGACAACCGACACACCGTCTGAGCCGGGGACGGCGTGAACGGTGACATGCACCCGATCAGCTTTTTAAAATCCGCGTTTCAATCTCCTCGGTTTCGTCGCCACAGTTTGGCGTTTGGCGCCGGTGCGATGGGTGCCTTATCCATGGCGCCGTTTGATTTTTTGCCCGCTATGATCGTCATGTTAAGTGCGGCTGTTTTCCTGCTCGATCACGCCCCGTCGATAAAAGCCGCAGCGTTATCGGGCTGGTGGTTGGGATTTGGTTATTTTCTGGCGGGTCTATGGTGGTTGGGTGCCGCGTTTTTCGTTGATGCTACCTTTATTTGGGCCGCCCCATTTGGCATTTTTGGCCTGCCTGCGCTTCTCGCTTTGTTTTTTGCTGCAGGCTTCGCTCTTGCCTATTCCATCTGGCGCAAAGGCCTTATTCGCCTTCTGATTTTCGCCATCTCTCTCGGTTTCACCGAATGGCTGCGCGGAACCATTTTTACGGGCTTCCCGTGGAATAGTTTGGGCATGGCCCTGGGCGATCATCTCGCTTTCGCACAAATCGCATCGGTGATTGGCTTGAATGGCTTAACCTTCATCGTTGCGCTGTTGTTCGCGGCCCCTGTTCTTCTCATTGAGAAGCAATGGTCGCGGGCAAATTATGGAGCGGTGGCAATATCTCTTGTTTGCCTTGCCGTGCTGTATGGCTTCGGAGAATGGCGTTTAACGCAATCGGATACGAAGTTTGTACCGGGCGTTCAGCTTCGATTGATGCAACCCGATATGCCGCTTGATGATCGGTTTAGCCGCCAGCATGCAGCCGATATCATGCATCATTATTTCGAACTGAGCACAAAGGGGAGCTATCCATCCTCGGCCGGTTTAAATGGAATTACCCATCTTATTTGGCCTGAAACGTCATTTCCGTTTTTGTTGGATTCGGAACCCGCGGCGCGCGCTGAAATCGCTCATATTCTGAAAGGCGGCACTTTTTTAATGGCTGGCGCTGTGCGCGCCGAAGACGATGGCGTGAGCCAAGAACGGCGCTATTTTAATTCAATTCAGGCCGTTAATCAGGACGGAATTATCATTGCGTCGGTTGATAAAACGCATCTCGTTCCCTTCGGCGAATATTTACCGTTCAACAGCCTTTTAACAGCATTGGGCTTACGCCAATTTGTGCAAGCGCCGGGAGGCTTTACACCTGCTCCACAGCGCAAAACGTTGCGCGTTCCGGGCCTGCCGCCCATCGCCCCGCTTATTTGTTACGAAGCGATTTTTCCGTCCGAAACCTTACCGAATGATCCTGAGCGTCCGGGCTTGTTGCTCAATGTAACAAATGATGCGTGGTTCGGCATTACACCGGGCCCCTCACAACATTACGCCCAAGCGCGGCTACGCGCTATCGAGCAAGGTTTGCCTCTTATTCGCGCGGCGAATAATGGCATATCGGCGATTTTGGATGGATTGGGCCGCGTGATTGCTGTCCTGCCCCTTGGGGCTTCGGGCGTTATTGATGGTCCGCTACCAAGTGCCTTGCCTCCGACGCCTTATACTCGCTTGCCTCAATGGCCATGGGCTGCAGGACTTTATGTTCTGGCTATCTTTGGTTTTTTCTTGACGAAACGTCAATTGACACTTACCCGTACTTAACATAATTATACAACCCATGATCGATAACTGAAGTGTATTCGATTTAAGTTTTATCTGTTTTTAATGTTTCTTTGAGTTTTCAACGTTTTGTTGATCGTCGTTTTTCAGTAAATCCAATTTTTGTTGCAACAATAATAATTGTCGAATCGAGTTTTACTTAAAATTACTTTTTAAAAGGCCATCTCTATGGAAAGTCCTGAGAAATTAGTATTTAAAAAGACGCCAAATCCGGTCGATCGGCACGTTGGCAGCCGCGTTCGCATGCGGCGCGTATTGGTAGGATTGAGTCAGGAAAAGCTCGGCGAATCGCTCGGTCTCACCTTCCAACAGGTTCAGAAATACGAAAAAGGTACGAACCGTATTGGCGCCAGCCGATTGCAGCAGATTTCGCGTATCCTCGGTGTTCCGGTCGAATATTTTTTCGAAGGCGCGCCGCAAACCATTGAGCGTTCTTTGTCGAGTGGCTTTGAAGACAATGGGGATACCGCTTACGTCGCTGACTTTCTGGCGACCAATGAAGGCATTCAATTGAATAAGGCCTTTGTGCGCATAAAAGACCCTAAGCTTCGCCGCCGCGTGGTTGAACTGGTAAGTGCAATTGCGGGTGAAGACGCTGTAGCATGATATATCAAACAGTTTTGTTTGATATATAAAACGCGTTCGTTATTTCAGCTTGACTTGTGGTATTTCCCCTGTCACGGAGGGGAAAATTGGCAGCATCGCCTTGGCTTCAAGGTGTGGTTTCCGCTGCCATTCCATACGCCTCTTTAGCAAGCCGGAGTTCGACCGTGGCCCGTTCCGATTATTTGTTTACCAGTGAATCCGTTTCCGAAGGACATCCCGATAAGGTCTGTGATCGTATCTCGGACGAAATCGTTGATTTGTTTTTCCGCGAAGGCCCTAAAGCCGGTATCGATCCGTGGGATATCCGCGCCGCTTGCGAAACGCTTGCTACCACCAACAAGGTTGTGATTGCGGGCGAAACCCGCGGTCCTTCGACCGTTACCAAAGATTGGATCGCGCACACCGCGCGTATGGCCATCCGCGACATCGGCTATGAGCAGGACGGTTTCCACTGGGACACCTGCGATATCGACGTGCTGTTGCATGGCCAGTCCGCTGATATCGCTCAGGGCGTCGATGCACGGCAGCCAACCAACCAAGAAGAAGGCGCAGGCGATCAGGGCATCATGTTTGGTTACGCGTGCCGCGAGACCGATGAATTGATGCCCGCCCCGATCTATTATGCGCACAAAATTCTTCGTCTGATTTCGGAGGCCCGTCATGCGGATACGGAAAAGGTTTTAGGCCCGGATTCGAAGAGCCAAGTCACGGTTCGTTACGCGAATGGTAAGCCCGTTGGCGTCACTCAAATCGTTGTGTCGCATCAGCATCTCATTGAAAACATGACGTCGCATCAGGTGCGCGAACTCGTCGAGCCTTATGTCCGCCGTGCGCTTCCCGATCGCTGGATTTCGAAAGAAACCGTTTGGCACATCAACCCAACCGGCAAATTCTTCATTGGCGGTCCAGATGGCGATTCGGGCCTCACCGGCCGTAAGATTATTGTTGATACCTATGGTGGCGCAGCCCCGCATGGCGGCGGTGCCTTCTCGGGTAAAGATCCAACAAAGGTCGATCGTTCTGCTGCTTATGCCGCGCGTTATCTCGCGAAAAACGTCGTGGCTGCAGGTGTTGCCGATCGCTGCACGATCCAGCTTTCCTATGCTATCGGCGTTGCTCGTCCATTGTCGATCTATGCGGACTTCCATGGCACGGGCAAAGTCGATGAAAGCGCCGTCGAAAAGCTTTTCGAACGCGGCGATTTGATGGATTTGACGCCGCGCGGTATTCGTCGGCATCTCGATCTTAACAAGCCGATCTATGCCCGCACCTCTGCCTATGGCCATTTTGGTCGTGCACCCGATGCAGATGGTGGCTTCTCGTGGGAGAAGACGGATCTCGCCGATAAGATCAAAGCCGGTCTTTGATCAAATCGTCCGTGACCGAGTCGGATGACGGACGCGGCGGCGCCTTTTTTGGCCGCCGCAAGGGCAAGAAATTGCGCGTCAATCAGGCTGACCTTTTTGAAAATCTGCTACCGGCGCTGCGCATTGATTTAGTGGGCGAAATGTCGCCTGCTGCGCTTTTTGAAAAGCCACCATCGGATGTCTGGCTCGAAATTGGCTTTGGCGGTGGCGAGCATTTATTGCTGCAATCCGAAGCCAATCCGCATATCGGCTTTATCGGCTGCGAGCCTTTCATCAATGGCATGGCAAAAATGCTATCCGCCATCGATAAAGACGACATCAAAAACATCCGCCTCTACGATTCCGATGCACTCGATCTGTTAAAAAAATTACCCGACGCCTCGATGGGTCGCGTCTATTTGCTCTATCCCGATCCATGGCCCAAACGCCGCCAAAACAAACGCCGCTTTATATCCGATGAGACATTGAAACTCATCGCGCGCGTCTTAAAGCCGGGCGGTCAGTTCCGCTTTGCCAGCGATATTGATCATTATGTCGGATGGACACTTAGCCATGTCATGCGCTCGGGCGCTTTTCGCTGGCTCGCGGATCGCCCTGATGATTGGCGAAATCCTTGGGCCGGATGGCAATCAACCCGCTATGAATTAAAAGCGATTAAAGAAGGCCGAAAATCAGCCTATCTTACATTTGAGCGGCTCTGATCGGATCCACTTTGAGCGGGTTTTCCCAAGCGCGACGCGATGAATCGCATCACCCGTTCTGCCGTCGATTTTGAGAGCGCATGAAAGCTCGAATGGGCACGTTGATAAAGGTCTTGCGAAAGCTCATCCCCTTCGCGAGCCTTTAGAAGCAACGCGAAAATGTGCCATTCCATGCCAATCGCCCGCGCCATAAAGAGGATCGAGTCGAATTGCGGTGCGGAGAAGGCACTTTCAACCGATTCGCGCGAAATTTCTGCCAAATAGGCGATACCCGCCAGCGCTTCAGGAATATCCCCGCGTTCAATCTGGCTGCCAATCCGGCGCAGATCCGTCGGCCAAACCGGCCACACAATCGTGGCCTTTTTGGTGGCATCTTCCTGTTCTTTAAGCTCAAGCACATCCGGATTGATGAAAATTGACGCCGCACCCACTTCAAGCGCCCGCTCCAACATGTCCGGCTGATCCGGCAAATCGGACATTTCGCTTTTTGCGCGCTGCTTTGCGGCTTCCAAAATCGCGCCGACATGCCTTAACGCCAGATCCGGACGTCCCCGCAATTGCCGGTAAAGTCGACTATCTTCGGTAGCCTTTTGCGCCAAAAGACGAAGCCCGAGATCGGAAAGCGCTTGCCGGCTATTCTCGGCGACCCTCTGCACAATATCGGCGTTGCCACGTTCAAGAAGAATATCGGTAACGGCGCTAGGCAGGCTCAACCGCTTTGACAAGGAAGCCAAAAATTCGATGGATCTTTCCTGAGCGATTTTGGCCAAATCATCGTCAGAAACGCAAGGACTGCGCTCGAGAACGGGCCTTGCGACATCAATTTCGTGATCATGCGCAAGATTTTGAATGGTCCGACGCGGGCCGCGCGGTAAATCGGCGAGCCTTTCAGATAGCTCCATTCTCGCGGCGAGCTCAATTTCAAGCGCCAGACAGAGGATAACCTCGTCAAACACCGAAATATGATCTTCGTTCAAATCCGGGACCTGATCGATAAAAAGACCTGTAATTCGACGCAAAAGCGCATGCCGACGTTCGCCCGCATCTTCGCTCAGCGCGTTTTCAATGTCCGCAACAAGGGACGAAATGGGATTCATGCAGGCACTCCGTACCGTGATCCCATAACCTGCGAAGAGTGACCAAATCGTATAAATCCGAGGCTAAATCTTTATGGCTTGAAAATTTTGTCTCTTCGTGTATAAAGCCTCTCGTCTTTAAGACATCTCATAGCGGTTTAAGCGAACCGATTGTTTGAGAGTGGGCCCTGCCGGACCCGCTCTTTTTTATTGCCTGATGGAATTTGGAACTTGGACACGAACGAACCCAGATTGATTGTCGAAAACGGTGTCGCCGCCGCGGTTGCTCATATTGTTGAGCCCGTGA
This sequence comes from Hyphomicrobiales bacterium, assembly GCA_947455725.1. Lineage (GTDB taxonomy): Bacteria > Pseudomonadota > Alphaproteobacteria > Rhizobiales > Beijerinckiaceae > CAIUPE01. Next base: position 71,822 of record CANGPL010000006.1, read on the forward strand.
TCGTCGATCTCGGCTATCGGCTTGTCCGGGTTAAAGTTTCGGCCGAAAATGGCTGCACCGTCCAAGTCATGGCCGAGCGCCCCGATGGCTCGATGAGTGTTGATGATTGCGAAGCGGTTAGCCGCGGCATTTCCCCCGCGCTCGATCTCGATGATCCCGTTGGCAAAGCCTATCACCTCGAAATCTCCTCCCCCGGCATTGATCGCCCGCTCGTGCGAAAAGGCGATTTTGAGCGTTGGGAAGGCTACGAAGCCAAGATCGAAATGAAAATTGTAACCGAGGGCCGCAAGCGCTTTCGGGGTATTTTACGCGGTGTTGAAGGTAGCGCCGCCGTTCTTGAACGGGTTGATGCCCCACCCGGTGAAGCCGTTCGTCTCTTATTGCCATTGATCGATCTTGGGGATGCCCGCCTTGTGTTGACCGACGAGCTGATCCGGGAATCGCTCCGGCGCGGCAAAGCGCTCCTCAAACAAAGCGCGAATGAAACAGACGATACTGAAGAGACCGAGGCCAGCCCGGCCGACGTCGAAAAACCCAAACCATCTGCTAAGAACCGCAAAACGCGGTCTTAATTTCATCGAAGGAGTAATCCGCCATGGCTATCAGCGCTAACCGACTAGAGCTGCTTCAGATTGCCGACGCTGTCGCCCGTGAAAAGCTAATTGATCGTCAGATCGTCTTGGCTTCGATGGAAGAAGCCTACGCCAAAGCGGCCCGCTCGCGCTACGGTATGGAAACCAATGTCAAAGCCGAAATCGACCCGAAGACGGGCGAATTGCGGCTTTGGAGACATTTGCAAGTTGTTGACCTCGTTGAAAACTCGGCCACTGAGATTTCACTCGAAGACGCCAAGCGCTCCAATCCGGCAGCTCAAGTAGGCGATGTGATCGCCGACAAGCTTCCTCCGTTTGACCTTGGCCGCATCGCCGCCCAATCGGCAAAACAAGTCATCGTGCAGAAGGTGCGCGACGCAGAGCGCGATCGTCAGTATGACGAATACAAAGACCGCATCGGTGAGATCATTAATGGTCTCGTTAAGCGCGCTGAATATGGCAATGTGATTGTCGATTTGGGCCGCAGCGAAGGCATTATCCGCCGCGACGAGCTTATTCCGCGTGAAACCTTCCGCCCCGGGGACCGCGTTCGCGCCTATGTGTTCGATGTTCGTCGTGAGCCACGCGGCCCGCAGATTTTCCTCTCGCGCACGCATCCGCAATTCATGGCGAAACTGTTCACGCAAGAAGTGCCAGAAATCTATGATGGCATCATCACGGTGAAGGCCGTTGCCCGTGATCCGGGTTCGCGCGCCAAGATTGCGGTTATTTCGCGCGACAGTTCGATTGATCCCGTCGGCGCCTGCGTCGGTATGCGTGGTTCGCGCGTTCAGGCCGTTGTTGGCGAATTGCAGGGTGAAAAGATCGACATCATCCCATGGTCGCCCGATGTTGCCACCTTCATCGTCAACGCGCTGCAACCTGCCGAAGTCGCCAAAGTCGTCTTGGATGAAGAATCCGAGCGCATCGAAGTGGTCGTTCCGGATGATCAGCTCTCGCTCGCCATTGGCCGTCGTGGCCAGAATGTCCGTTTGGCCTCGCAGCTGACCGGTTGGGATATCGATATTCTGACCGAGGCAGAAGAATCCGAGCGTCGTCAGAAGGAATTCGTCGAACGTACCGCCGTCTTCATGGAAGCGTTGGATGTGGATGAAGTCGTTGGCCAGTTGCTGGCATCCGAAGGCTTCCGGTCGGTTGAAGAGTTGACCTATGTCGATCTCTCCGAATTGGCTTCGATCGAAGGCTTTGACGAAGAAACCGCAACCGAAATTCAAAACCGCGCATCGAACTTCCTCGCCGCTCGCGAGGCCGAGCTTGATAATCGACGGATCGAATTGGGCGTAGCCGATGAGCTGAAATCGGTGAACGGTTTGACGCTTGCTATGCTCGTGAAGCTCGGTGAGAACGACGTTAAATCCGTCGATGATCTCGCCGGTTGCGCAACCGATGACCTGTTGGGCTGGACCGAGCGCAAAGGCACCGAGACGATCCGCAATGCGGGTTACCTCGAAGGCTTTGAACTATCGCGCGATGACGCAGAAGCTATTATTATGGATGCGCGCGTCAAGGCAGGCTGGATCGAAGCACCGGTCAGTGCTTCTGAAACAGCGGAAGCCTGAGAGGGATAGGGATCGAGAAAGCGATGCCTGCGATAGCTGAGGATGATGAAACGGGTTCCGAGCGAACCTGCATCGTTACCCGTAAGCGGTCATCGCCCGAAACGATGTTGCGCTTTGTCCGCGCGCCGGACGGGGCGGTGGTGCCCGATTTGAAACGAAAATTGCCGGGGCGGGGTGTTTGGCTCACCCCAAACCGGGCAATTGTCGAGGCGGCGGTTAAAAAGAAGGTCTTTTCGAGGGCCTTTAAGACGGAAGCGAAACCCTCTGCCGATCTCGCAGAGCTCGTTGACGGGCTTCTCGAACGGTTGGCGCGGGAATCCTTCAGCCTTGCCAATAAAGCGGGGCAGATCGTTGCCGGGTTCGGAAAAGTCGAAGAAGCATTGGCGCATGGCGGCGTTTTAGCCATTCTTCATGCTTCTGACGCAGCTCCAGACGGCGTAAGAAAGGTCGCGCAACTGGTTCGTCGGGCCCAAGAAGCGGGTTCGAAAGAAATAAAAGTCATCGCCACGATGCCATCTGACGATTTGGGTTTGGCATTAGGGCGGTCACATGTGATACATGCAGCGCTTCTGAACGGGTCGGCATCGCGGGCCTGTCTTCAGAAATTGGAATTTCTAAGGGCCTACCGGGCGGATGATAGCTCCGTTCAAGGCTCGGACGAGCAGGTTAATCAACCGAACTGAAGCGGTTTTACCGCAGGATATGGACTGAATGAACGACAAGAACTCATCGGGCGACAAGACGCTTCATATGTCACAGACCAAGACGCTTAGCCTTAAGCGTCCGGTCGAACAGGGCGTGGTGCGTCAAAGTTTTTCGCATGGCCGCACCAAGGCTGTCGTCGTTGAAAAGGTAAAGCGTCGTATCGTTGGACCCGGTGAAGCGCCAGCAGCGGCGGCAGAAGCCGCGCCCGTTGCGCCTAAGCCCGTTGTTCAGGCCCCGGTTGTGCCAACGCCACCTCCAGCGGCTCCAGCAAAGCCAATACCATCCCGCTCCGCACCAGCGGCCAAGGCGACATCGCCTTCCGGCGTTGTTCTTCGCACGCTCACCGAAGATGAGCGTGATGCTCGTTCCATGGCGCTGATTGAAGCCCGCAAGCGCGAAGAGATTGAGCGCAAACAGGCTGAGATCGACGCCAAAGCCCGCACCGAGCGTGAAGCCATCGAAAAGGCCGAGCGCGACGCGGCCGAAGCCCGCAAGGCCGAAGAAGATGACCGTCGTCGCTTTGACGATGAAGTCAAAAAGAAATCCGAAAGCGAAGCCCGTCGTCGGCTTGGCGAAAACGAGGTCGAGAAGGCACCTGCGCCTGAACGTCTCGTCATTCCGCCGCGCCGCACCGGCGCTGCCATGCTTGAGGCGGATGAGGAAGAGCGTAAGTCCATTCGTCGTACGGGCGGTGGCTTGGCCGCTCGCGCCCCTGTTCCGCCTAAGCCAGCACCGCGCGCCGATGATCGCCGCCGTGGCCGTCTAACGGTTACCAGCGTCACGGGTGGCGATGATGAAGAGCGCGTCCGTTCGCTGGCCGCTTTCAAGCGCCGCGTTCAGCGTCTCAAAGGCAATCAACAGGCCGAGACGAAAGAAAAGATCGCCCGCGAAGTTACTATTCCTGAGGCCATCGCCATTCAGGAGCTCGCCAACCGTATGGCTGAGCGCGCCGTCGATGTCATTCGCTTCCTGATGAAGCAGGGCCAGATGGTCAAGATCACGGACGTGATCGACGCCGATACCGCCCAGCTGGTTGCCGAAGAATTCGGCCACACGGTGAAGCGCGTCGCTGAATCGGACGTTGAAGAAGGCCTCTTCGATACGCCTGATACCGATAGCCATCTCGTTTCGCGTCCGCCGGTTGTTACCATTATGGGTCACGTCGACCATGGTAAGACATCCTTGCTCGATGCGATCCGTAAAGCGAATGTGGCAGGCGGCGAAGCCGGCGGCATCACGCAACATATCGGTGCCTATCAAGTTGTTGCGCCGAATGGCGCCAAGATCACCTTCATCGATACCCCCGGTCACGCCGCGTTTACGCAAATGCGCGCCCGTGGTGCAAAGGTAACGGATATCGTTGTTCTCGTGGTTGCGGCGGATGACGGCGTCATGCCGCAGACGATTGAAGCTATTAATCACGCCAAGGCCGCTAAAGTGCCGATGATTGTCGCGATCAATAAGATCGACAAGCCAGAAGCCAAGCCTGACCGGGTTAAAACGGAATTGCTGCAATATTCGGTTCAGGTTGAATCGATGGGTGGTGAGACGTTGGAAGTCGAAGTGTCGGCAACCAAGCGCATGAACCTCGACAAGCTGCTTGAGGCCATCGCGCTGCAATCCGAATTGCTCGATTTGAAAGCCAATCCAGATCGTGAAGCCGAAGGTACCGTCATTGAAGCCAAGCTTGATCGTGGCCGTGGTCCCGTGGCTACTGTACTCGTTCAACGCGGCACGTTGCGCTCGGGCGATATTGTGGTCGCCGGTTCCGAATATGGTCGCGTTCGCGCTCTGATTTCGGATTTGGGCGAGCAGATCAAAGAAGCAGGCCCATCGGTTCCGGTCGAAGTCCTCGGCTTCAATGGCGCACCAGAAGCGGGCGACCGCTTGGCGGTCGTTGAATCCGAAGCCCGCGCGCGTGAAATTACCGAATACCGTCAGCGTCAAAAGCGCGAGCGGAGTGCGGTCCGTGCAGGCGCAGCCCGTGGCTCGCTCACCGACATGATGAGCCAATTGAAGGCATCGGGCCGCAAGGAATTCCCGCTGCTCATCAAGGGTGACGTGCAGGGTTCGGTTGAAGCCATCATCAACTCGCTTGAAAAGCTCGGCACGGAAGAAGTGGGTGCGCGTATCATCCACTCCGGCGTCGGCGGTATCAACGAGTCGGATGTGACACTGGCAGAAGCCTCAGGCGCGGCGATCATCGGCTTTAACGTGCGTGCCAATAAAGAAGCACGCGACGCGGGTGAGCGTTCGGGCACTGAAATTCGCTACTACAACATCATCTATGATCTCGTCGATGATATCAAAAAGGCGATGTCTGGCCTGCTCGCTCCAACCTTGCGCGAAGAGCGCCTCGGCGAAGCCCGTATCCTTCAGGTCTTCGGTGTATCGAAGGTCGGCAAGGTGGCCGGTTGCTTGGTACAGGATGGTCGCGTCGAGCGCGGCGCCCATGTTCGTTTGATCCGCGACAACGTCGTTATCCACGAAGGCAAGCTCTCAACGCTCAAGCGCTTCAAGGACGAGGTCAAGGAAGTGGGCTCCGGTCAAGAATGCGGTATGGCATTCGAAAATTACCAGGACATGCGCGAAGGTGACATCATCGAATGTTACCGCGTCGAAGAAGTTCGTCGGTCGCTCTAAGCACTTAACGGCCCGGTTCAAGCCGGGCCGCAGCCCTTTCCCTTTAACCCCTTTATCCGGTCCCAGCCCGGAATGGCGGTCCTAACTATGAAACACAAACAAGACGCACCCCGTGGACCTTCGCAACGCCAATTGCGCGTCGGCGAACTTGTCCGCCACGCCATTGCCGAATTATTGAGGCGCGGCGAAATCATCGATCCGGTGATCGAGAACGCCATCATCACCATTCCTGAAGTCCGTCTCTCGCCCGATTTAAAAATCGCAACCGCCTATGTCTCCTTACACGACGAGACGCAGGAAGCGGCTGTCATTAAAGCATTGGGCAAATATAGCGGCCTGTTTCGCACCGAAATCGCCCGCAAGGTGAATTTGAAATTCGCGCCCAATGTTCGTTTCCGTCCCGATGAGACGTTGGAAGCAGCGGCCAAAATTGATGCGCTGCTGCGCCGGCCTGAAGTGCAACGCGACCTTGCGAACAAATACGAGACCGACGAGTCGGACGAGGACTAAGCACACGTGAACGCCCCGAAAAAACACCGCGCCGATATGCATGGCTGGATCGTGCTCGATAAACCGCTCGGCATGACGTCCACCCACGCGGTTGCTGTTGTCCGTCGCATGTTGAACGCCAAAAAAGCGGGCCACGCTGGAACGCTCGATCCGCTTGCCTCAGGCCTCTTGCCGCTCGCTTTTGGCGAAGCCACCAAAACCGTTCCCTATGTGGTTGATGGCGAGAAGGCCTACGCCTTCACCGTAACCTTCGGCACGGAAACAGATACCGATGACGCGGAAGGTCGCATCGTAGGCACCAGCGAAAAGCGCCCAAGCGAAGGCGAGCTTTTGGCAGCGCTACCGCATTTTATCGGCGCGATTACGCAAGTCCCGCCACGCTATTCCGCGATCAAAGTCGATGGCGAGCGCGCCTATGATTTGGCGCGCGGTGGGGAGACGGTCGAGTTACAAGCCCGCACGGTCGAAATCCACGCACTCCGCCTCGTATCTTACGACGGCCAAGCCGCCGTGCTTGAGGCCGAATGCGGCAAAGGCACCTATGTGCGCGCCATTGCGCGTGATCTTGGCCGAATGCTCGGCTGCTTGGGCTATGTCTCAGCGCTGCGCCGCACCCGCGTGGGCCCTTTCACCGAGGCCAATTCCGTGACCATGGTTGCGCTTGAGGCCGATCCGCAGGCCGTCTTCGAAGCCTTGCGCAGCGTCGATACCGGACTTCTCGAATTGCCCTGCATCCGCGTCACATCCGATGGCGCGCTTAGGCTAAAACGCGGCCAATCGGTCCTTGTTCGCGGCGCTGATGCACCTGAGGAGGGCGCAACCGCCTATGCCACGCAAAACGGCGTTGTTGTCGCGATAGGTGTAATCGAGCATGGCTCGCTCGTGCCGAACAGGGTGTTTAATTTGTAA